>DASRZD010000190.1:0-5411 GCA_035686805.1 Armatimonadota bacterium | reverse complement strand
CCGCTCCATCCGAACAAAGAGTTCGCGAAGGCGAACCATGACGTCCACAGGAAGACGGTCGAGCTCGCGCAGAAGTTGGGGATCGAGCGGGTGATCAACTTCTCCGGCTGCCCGGGCGATTCGCCGAGTGCGCAGAAGCCGAACTGGGTGACGTGCCCCTGGCCGCCTGACTTCTCGGAGATCATCAAGTGGCAGTGGGACGAGGTCGTGATCCCCTACTGGAAGGAAGAGGCGAAGTTTGCCAAGGCCCATGGCGTCAAGGTCTGTTTCGAGATGCACCCGGGATTCGTGGTCTATAACCCCGAGACCATGCTGAAGCTTCGGAATGCCTGCGGGGATGCGCTCGGCTGCAACTTCGACCCCAGCCATCTCTTCTGGCAGGGCATTGAGCCCACGGCTGCCATCCGCATGCTCGGCGACGCGATCTATCACTTCCATGGCAAGGACTGCCGGATCTACGATTGGAACTCGAAGGTCAACGGCGTCCTGGATACCAAGAACTATACGGACGAGATCAACCGAAGCTGGATCTTCCGAACGATCGGCTATGGGCACGATGCGGACGTCTGGAAGGACATGCTCAGCACGCTTAGGATGGTCGGCTATGATTGGGTGATTTCCATCGAGCACGAAGACAGCCTCATGTCACAGAACGAGGGCTTCGAGAAGGCGGTCGCGTTCCTGAAGGATGCAGTGATCTCGCAGAAGCCGGGAGAGGCGTTCTGGGCGTAAGCAAGGTGTTGGGTGTTTGGTGTTGGGTGTTGGTTATGGGCACTCCCATACTCCCACACCCCCATACTCCCATACTCGGAGCTGCCAATGGGATATGAAGAACTGGCTCGGATGACTCCGGAGGCTCGGGAGAAATACATCGAGATCATCCGGAGCATCCCGCCGGAGAAGAGGCTTGGGACGGCCATTGAGCATGATGTGGCCATCCCCAGGGTGCTTTCGATCCTACGGGAATTCGATATCGGGTACATGATCGTCGGCTCTTATGCGGCGTCGGCCTATGGGTTTACTCGCAGGACCCACGACCTGGATGTCGTAGCAGCTTTAGCTCCTGAATACGTTCCCAGGCTGACCAATGCCCTTGGCGAGGAATTCTACTTTCACCAGCAATCGGCACTTGAGGCGATCAAACGCCGTGACATGGTGAATGCCATTCATCTAAATAGCGGAGTGAAGATTGACTTTTGGATACTCCATGATGACGAATACAGCCAAGTCCAGTTCTCTCGGCGCCAATGCCTGGACTTCGAAGGTATCCAGGCATGTGTTGCTTCCCCTGAGGATACGATCCTCTCCAAACTCCTCCGGTATCGTATCACTCCCTCAGACCGGCAGTTGGATGACGTGCGGGGGATTCTTGTGGTGAGGGAGGGCCGCCTGGACTGGGATTATCTGCACAACTGGGCAGACAAACTAGGCGTTGTGGATCTGCTGAGGGATATTGCGGTTTAGCGCTCCCGTCACAATCCTAACTCTGATCCGGCACATCTGCGGGTTGTTGACGGGCGGAAGTTTATGATATACTGATATACTTAAGGCAAGCGAGGTGGTCATGAGCCGCGTAGTCTACATAAACGGAGAATTGGTCGCACAGGACGAGGCCAAGGTAAGTGTATACGATCACGGCCTGCTCTACGGAGACGGCGCATTCGAAGGGATACGGGTGTACTCCGGCAAGGTGTTCAAGCTGCGGGAGCATATCGTGAGGCTGTACCGGTCGGCGCACGCAATGATGATCAACCTGCCCATCACCCCTGAGGAGATGGCGCAGGTCGTCGTTGACCTCTGTCGGAAGAATGAGGTCACTGACGGATATGTCCGCATCACGATTACCAGGGGCATAGGCCTCGGGCTTGATCCGCGCGAAGTGAAGAATCCGACGGTTATCATCATAACCGACAAGCTGTCGTTGTATCCCGAGGAGATGTATACCGAGGGATTAAGCGTGATCACGGTTTCCACCCGGATCACCCCGTCTCAGTCACTCGAGCCGAGGGTCAAATCGTTGGGTAAGTACGTAGGGAATATCCAGGCCAAGATCGAGGCGAACAGAGTTGGCGCCGGCGAGGGCCTGATGCTCAATATCGAGGGGTATGTCGCCGAAGGCACCGGCGACAATGTGTTTATCGTTAGAGACGGGGGGATAGCGACTCCTCCGCCGTACGCCGGAATCCTTGAAGGAATCACCAGGAATACGGTGATGGGTCTGGCACGGGATATGGGTATATCGGTAGAGGAGAAGCTGTTTACCCTGTATGACGTTTACACAGCGGACGAATGCTTCCTTACCGGGACAGCGGCCGAGATCATTCCGGCGGTGAAGGTTGACAGCCGAGCGATCGGGACCGGCCTGCCCGGAGAGATGACCAAGCGGCTGATAGAAGCCTATAGGACTTTGACAAGGACAGAGGGCGTGCGGATCTGACGAGTGATGCGTAAGGAGTAATTCGTAAGGGTTTTCCGGTTACTCATTACTCGTTAGCAGGAGCTTGCGATGGCCAAGTGCGAGTGGTGTGGGAAACCGGCGGAGTACAGAGTCTTCATCGCATCCGAGAAGGATCGGCAGAGCGAGCGGGTTCTTTGCGAGGCGTGTGCCCGAGACAGCGAGCGCATCCTGTTCGGGGACAGCGGACTTCCCATGCCGGACCTGTTGAAAGCCCTGGTCCTGGAGCGTTTGTTCTCGGAAATTGAGACCGACCGTCCCGAAAGATCGGGATGCCCCAGATGTGGGAACACTATACAAGAACTGGCGGAATCCGCGATGGTCGGATGCTCCGTATGTTATATGGTTTTTCGGGACGAGGTTGATCGGCTGATCCGCGAGCTTCATGGGAGCACATGATGCCTAAGTCGGTAGTTCCTGCCTGGGTTAGCGCAGACGGTCCGGGTACTGATGTGGCATTGTCCACCCGGGCGAGGCTGGCCAGGAACATCGAGGGCAGGCCGTTTCCGGGCAGGGCGAAGGATGCCGATCTCAGGCGGGTCGCTGATGAAGTGCTCGATGCGATCTATTCCGATGGCACCGACCGGCGGTTCGGGAAGATCAGAGTGATCCATCCGACCCGAATTCAGGCCGCCGCCGAGAGACTCGCGCTGGTGGATACTCAGGTTGCGAGCAGGCAGCACGTCGATGGCGGCAAGTATCGGCCGATCGTTCTGAATGAGACAGGCACACTCAGCCTGATGGTCAACGAAGAAGACCATCTCAGGATTCAGTGCATCCTGCCGGGTCTTCAGCCGATGACGGCCCTGCAGATGGCTCAGGAATTCGATGCCTTTCTTGCCGGGAAGATTGGGTACGCACGAACCGATAATTATGGGTACCTGACGAGTTCCCTGGCGAATATAGGCACCGGACTTCGGCTTTCGGTGATGCTTCACTTCGCCGGTTTGTCGTTCCTGGGCGAGGCCGTTCCGGCGTTGACGGCCGCAATGGAGCTGAAGATTTCCGTTCGAGGGCTGTTCGGCGAGGGGACTCGCGCGTCCGGCGACATATTTCAGGTCTCGAATGAAACGACCATCGGATTTTCTGAGAAAGATATCACGACGAGGGTCCGGGCCGCGGTCGAGCACCTGATAAGCCGGGAACATGAGGCCCGTCGCAAGCTGGCCTCGGACAAGAAAACCGAATTAAGCGAAGCCGTAGAGCAGGCTCGAACGGCGATCATGGAGGCCCAAAGCCTCACCGGCCGAGAAGCGATGGCATGTCTTTCGCTCCTCAGGTTGGGATCGGAACTCGCAGTCGGGCCCAACCTTTCGGCGAAGACGTTCAAGGAGCTGCTGGTTTCCATAGGGCTGGGAGTTTCGGCGAGAGGAGGCCGAACGTCGGCAAGTATCATGAGCGACGGAAAGCGCGCCAAACTGGTGCGCCAGAGATTGATCGAAGAATTTGACGCCGTGCAACTGATACTCCCGGAGGAAGAACCGGAACAGCACGGCGAACGTCTAATTAAATAGACAACGCATTTCGGATTGCGGATTTCGGATTGCCTCACGCATCACGAATCACGAATTACGTATTACTTGATAGGACTACTCCACAGAGAAGGAGGGACAGAAGAATGTGGCAACGGTTCACTGAGCGAGCGCGCAGAGTGATCTTTTTCGCCCAGGAAGAGGCCGGAAGGCTCGGAGAGAATTTTGTGACAACCGAGCACTTGCTCCTCGGACTGGTGCGAGAGAACGACAGCGTCGCCGCCCGAATCCTGGAACGGATGGGCGTCGGTCTGAACCGGATCCGAGCGGAAGTTGAGCGGCAAGTAACCAGAGGCGACGGCCGTCTGGGGCAGGACATGCAGTTGACGCCTCGCGCAAAGCGAGTCATTGACCTGGCCTACGATGAAGCTAGGCAGTTGAACAACAATTACATCGGAACCGAGCACCTGCTTCTCGGCCTCATCCGTGAGGGTGAAGGCCTGGCAGCAAGGATTCTAGCCAAGCTTGGGGTTGATATTGAAAGAACCAGGCGAGAAGTAATGAGCCTTCAAGATAATGAGACAACTCTGGCCACGACCAGGACCAGATCGAGAACTCCCACGCTGGACGAGTTCGGTCGCGATTTGACCGACCTTGCCCGGCAGGACAAACTCGACCCTGTGGTGGGCAGAAACAACGAGATAGAGCGGGTTATCCAGATCCTCAGTCGAAGGACGAAGAATAACCCGGTGCTTATTGGCGAGCCCGGCGTCGGCAAGACCGCCATCGCCGAGGGGCTGGCGCAGCGCATCGTGAATTCGGACATCCCTGAGATGTTGAAGGACAAGCGCATCGTGGCCCTCGATCTGGCGGGAATAGTGGCCGGCACGAAGTACCGAGGCGAGTTCGAAGAGCGGATGAAGCGCATCATTGACGAGGTCCGAAAGGCCAGCGGCGAAGTCATCCTTTTCATAGATGAGCTGCATACCCTCGTAGGCGCAGGCGCGGCCGAGGGCGCGATTGATGCTTCGAACATCATGAAGCCGGCCCTCGCTCGCGGCGAACTCCAGTGCATCGGTGCGACGACCATGGATGAGTATCGCAAGCATGTGGAGCGCGATGCCGCCCTTGAGCGCCGATTCCAGCCTGTCCAGGTTCGCGAACCGACAATTGATGAAGCGATTGACATACTGAAGGGGCTTCGAGATCGGTATGAGAAGCACCATCAGGTCAAGATACGCGATGACGCCCTGTTCGCCGGGGTACGTCTTGCGGACAGATATATCACCGATCGCTGCCTGCCAGATAAGGCGATTGACCTCGTTGACGAGGCGGCGTCGAGAGTCCGACTCCAGAGGTCGCTTCCGCCGCAGGAGCTTCGTCAGGCGAAGGCCGACCTGCGAGACGTCAACGCCGAGCTGGAGGCTTTGCCGAGCACGTATCAGTATGACCGTGCCATAGAGCTTCAGGCCCAGGAGCGATAC
>DASRZD010000189.1:0-5917 GCA_035686805.1 Armatimonadota bacterium | reverse complement strand
AGATCGAGCAGACCTGCGATGACATCGATGCCCCGGGAAAGGATCGCTACACGGGTTGGGGGAGAATCAACGCATACCGTGCGCTCAGAGAGGCCTTCGAAGACTATCCAACGATTCGCTCGCTTCGTGCTGTCCCAAACGGGACGATCGTCAGCCTTCCCGAAAGGCCGGTCACCGCCGGCACTGTCAATTTCACGGATCGGTTCTATATTGAAGACCCTGACCGAACAGCCGGGATAATGGTCTACTACGGCTCGACGGTCACCACAGACACATCAATCGGCGACAATGTCCAGGTATCGGGGACGCTGTCCCTGGTCGAGGGGAAACGAGCCATCACCAATCCCACGGTGTCCACTCCGATACCCGGGTCTGCTCCGAAAGCGCTCGCCATGGTCAACAAGAGCCTGGGAGGAGCCATTGATTCGTATGAGGGTGTTACCTCAGGGATTGGTCTCGCGAACACCGGTTTGCTGGTCAGATCATGGGGCAGGGTGACTGCGGTCGGATGGAACTACTTCTACATGGACGATGGAAGCGCTGTCAAGGACGGCTCTGGCCTCATAGGATCGAAAGTCTACACTGGCAGCCTCACGAGGCCCGCGGCGCGGAGCTATGTTATTGTCACCGGCATCAGCACTTTCGAGATTCCCTATGGCACCACAATTCGTATTCCCGTCCTCAGACCCAGGCAGCAATCAGACATACTCCCCATACCCGAGTGAGGGCTGAAGCCCGATGCTCGAGATGCTGGATACTGGATGCTCGATTCCGCACGGGAAAACCGCCGATGGACCCGGATGGACGCGGATGTCCCTCCAATCCGAAATCTGCACCGCCGGAGCGAGTGTCCCGATCTGTCGGGAAAATCTGCAATCTGAAATTGCTCCCCTCGCCCTGGGCCTGCAGTTCTTCCAGGGGCACTATGGGGTGACGCTGCACTACCTCATGGCCGTGTCGCTCATCGTCATGTCCCCGTGCCTGATCCTGTTTTTCTTGGCTCAAAAGTACTTCATCTCCGGAATAGCCCTAACAGGGATCAAGGGATAGAAACGTCCCTTCAATCTGAAATCTGCACCGCCGGAGCGAGTGTCCCGATCTGTCGGGAAAATCTGCAATCTGAAATTGCTCATATCGTCCTGGCCGCCGGTGGCCCTTCAATCTGAAATTTGAAATCTGCAATTTGAAATTGTTCATCTCTTCCTCGCGCAGAAGTACTTCATTTCGGGGATCGCGCTCACCGGCATCAAAGGTTGATGCCGGGATGGTCAATGGTCAAGGGTCCAATAAGGAAGGGGGAGCGAACATCGAACTTCCAACTTCCAACTTCGAACTGAAGAGCCTTGGTGTTCTTGGTGTCTTTGCGGTATACTCAGAGGCATGAGAGTCGTTATCGTCATATTCCTTGCCCTGTCTGCTGCCGCTAGTGCGGCGGAGGTGCGGGTTAGCCGGGAGGAACTCCTTGATCACATCCACGGCGGGTGGGCGGGGATGCTGATCGGCGGCCTCGAGGGGCTGCCGCATGAGTTTAAGTATAATGAGACGCCGAAGGAAACGCTGCCGGAGTTCACCTTCCTTGCCAACGGCGCGAAGACCGATGATGACAACGACATCGAGTGGACGCACGCCTACTATATGGACAAGTATGGCGTCCTGAAGATCCCCTACAGCCGGATCGTCGAGATCTGGAAGGCCAACATGAACACCCGCATCTGGTGCGCGAACCTCGCCGCCCGCAAGCTCATGGATGAGGGGCTCGTGCCGCCGGATACCGGCGACCCCGCGCGCAACAGCTATGCCTCGTACAACCTCTCAGGGCAGTTCTGCGTGGAGGTCTACGGCATGATCGCCCCCGGAATGCCCAACACTGCGGCGGACATCGGCCTGCACTACGCGAGCATCGCCGTTCGAGGAGAGCCCCTCCAGGCGACTCGGTATTGGACCGCCCTCATCAGCGAGGCGATGATCAGCGACCAGCCGATAGATAAGCAGGTGAAGGACGCGTTGGCGGCGGTTGATCCATCGAGCGCGATGTACGAAGTGGTGAACGATGCCATAAGAGCGTGGGAGGGAGCGGGTGAGGACCCGCCTTCGTACAAAGACTATGGCGGGCAAGCTGCCGGCGCTCCCAGGGATTGGAAGGCCGCGCGGCAGATCATCCACCAGAAGTGGTTCGTGGAGAAGAAGTGGAGCACGAACTCGACACCCCTCAACGGCGGGGTGGTGGTGCTGGCGCTCCTCTATGGCGGCGGCGACTTCTACAAGACCCTTCAGTACGCGATGGCGATGGGCCACGACGCCGACTGCAATGCGGCGACAGCGGGAGCGGTGATTGGGGCGAGGATTGGCTTCAAGCGGATTCAGGCGATGCCTCAGTTCAGGATGCCGGGTACCTTCAGGAACATCACTCGTCCGGAACTCCCTGCCGAGACTACCGTGGGCGAACAGGCGGAGATGCTCTTGCGGGTGTGTGAGCACGTGATTCTCCAGAACGGGGGATCGCACGTGAATGTAGAAGGCCGGCCCGGATATCGGATTGTGCTACAGAGCATTTCAGATCAGTCGGACTAGCAGGACAGGTCTGACTAATCTGACGAGTAGCACACCTGCAACCGATTGAAGGGCCCTGGGGGGCCGCCTTCTCGTAGACCCGCCACCAGCGGGTGTTCATGCCTTTGCCGGTTCTTGTTTATGCACGCGAGGCTGTCGGCCATCTATTCCGGTTTCCGGCAGGTAGCTTTTGGCCTTGCTGCCGCCGCCGACGTTTTCCTCATCGGCGTCCGCGTGGGTGGTAACATTGTATTGCCTTGTGGCCATGTGCCGCAGTTATGCCGCCTCCCTCATCCGCTTTTGTTCAACCAAACACCCCGTCTCCAGGATAGCGCTCAGGTAGGCTCAAAGGATGAGTTCCGCAGCTATTGGCCTTTACCTGTGAAATGGGAGTTTCCGCGCCGATTTGGGTATGCGTTTCCAGGAGACAAAGATTGCTGACGCAAAGCTATACGCTTTGAAAGGAGAAATCCAATGCGCAATGTATGGTTTCCTGTGTTTGCGACCGCATACCTAATCATGGGTATGCAGGCCTATGCCGTAGAGGGTCAGCCAGCCCCTCCGTCAGTCGGTGCGGATGTTCCCCTGGTATACTTTGGCCCACCGCCATCTCAGGTTAAGCCGGAGTTAGTTGGCCCACTAAAGCTCTTGAAGGCAGGAACGGTTGATCTGGATGCAGGTACTGTTCAACTGCCTCTTTACCAAGGAAGAACGAAGGATGGGAAGACAGTCTGGTATATCCTCACGGATACCAACGACAAGGGCAATGCGGATGCACTTGGGCTCAATTATTCAGCCAAGCTAACCTATGCCGTAACGGGGAAGGCCGTGCGGAATGCCACCTTGGAAAAGGGCAATGTGCTAGTATTTGACCGCGGTGCAGTTGATTTCCGGCCGGAAAGGCAGATTGTTCCCGGCGATGCTCCGAACGCGTTTCCTCCCAAGATTGCCAAGCCTGGCTCTGTGGGAGATGCAGACTATACTCCGCTTGTCCGAATCACCAACGCGGGCAACTTCATCTACAATGCGCCCATTGTCGCCTTTGGAGTTCAGGCAAACCAGATAACTTTTGCTGACGGAAATCCCGACTACCGTCTGGTGCATGACAAAGTCGTAAAGATCGATCCTGTGGAGATGACCGTCACACTAAAACTGACCCAGGGCTTTAGCTTCGCAAAGCCGATCGTATACATCAGCACAGAGTCTAACGATGAATTGGCCGCAACCCTGGAAGAGTCTACGTACACGCCCGCTTTAAGTGACATAACGGTCGGTAAGGATGACAGCGCGTTCAGTGCTGTGGAACGTCTGTTTGCTTTTGCCAACGGCCCTACGGGGAAGGACAATCCGCAGCGGCAGGGGTTTAATAGCGCCATCATGGATGGCAGAGGCCCGCTCAATGTGTTTGGAGGCATCCCGACGGTCGCCACTGACTACAGTCCATTGTGGGACGTCAACCTTGGGGTTTGGACTGACGATGCAGTCAACAAAGGCTATCGCTCTCGGCTTATCGAGGAGTTCCAGATACTTGGGGTCGCTCAGCAGGGCTGGATCACCGCTCCGGGGGGCACGCCCTTCGGCTCCACGGGGATAATCGTAAACTGTCCGATAGTGCAGCGGCTCCTGTAACCGGCGTACAAACAAGGGGAACTTTGCCAGTCAATGCCTAGTGCTGAGACTCCCTTGGCGTTCCTTGCCTCTTTGCGGTATACTGCCGGTATGGAATGCATCTTAGCCATTGATCAGGGGACTACAGGGAGTCGGGCGATTGTTTATGACCGGGATGGCCACCAAGTGGCCAGCGCCTACCGGGAGTTCACTCAGTACTTCCCCCAGCCGGGATGGGTGGAGCACGACCCCGAGGAGATTTGGGCGAGTGTTCATGATACCGTGCAGGCGGTCGTGAGGCAAGTTCCCCAGGGCTCGATCAAGGGGATCGGGATCACCAATCAGCGCGAGACGACGGTGGTTTGGGACAAAGACACGGGGAAACCCGTCTACAACGCCATCGTGTGGCAGTGCCGCCGGACCGCCGAGCGCTGTGACGAGCTGATCAGGGCAGGGGAGGCCGACCGATTGCGCGAGCGGACCGGACTCCCGGTTGACGCCTACTTCTCCGCGACGAAGATCGAGTGGATTCTCCAGAATGTGCCCGAAGCCAGGGAGAAGGCGAGGGCGGCAGCGGAGGGCAGGGGAACCCAGCCCCTACTCTTCGGCAACACCGACTCGTGGGTGCTGTGGAAACTCACCGGCGGGAAGGTCCACGCCACCGACTACACGAATGCCTCGCGAACGATGCTCTTCAACCTGGCGACCATGGCCTGGGACGAGGAGATCCTCCAGGGATTCGGGATTCCACGCTCGATGCTGCCGGAGATAAGGCCATCGTCGGGGATTGTCGGCGAGACCGTCCAGATCGGCGAACTCCCGGCAGGGATTCCGATCGCTGGGATCGCGGGCGACCAGCAGGCGGCGCTCTTCGGGCAGGCCTGCTTCGAGCCGGGGACGATGAAGAACACCTACGGCACGGGGAGCTTCATCCTCCTCAATGTGGGGGAGAATCGCCCCACCTCCGAGCACGGGCTGATCGTCACCATCGCCTGCGGGAGTCAGGGCGAGCCGGTCTATGCTCTCGAAGGCGCGGTGTTCATCGCGGGCGCGGCGATCCAGTGGCTGAGGGATGGCTTAGGGATTCTGGCGTCGGCGGCGGACTCGGAGGCGATGGCGAAGTCGGTCGAGGACAATGGCGGCGTATACTTCGTCCCGGCGCTGGTCGGGCTCGGCGCGCCTTATTGGGATCAGAACGCGCGTGGAGCGATCTTCGGCCTCACACGGGGTACGACGGCCAATCACCTCGTTCGGGCAGCTCTGGAGGCGATCTGCTATCAGACGAGGGACGTCCTGGATGCCATGGAAAAGGACTCGGGGCTGACGGTCGAGAGCCTCAAGGTTGACGGCGGCGCGGCCGCGAACGATTTCCTGTGCCAGTTCCAGGCGGACATACTGGGGATTGAGGTCATTCGCCCGACGGTGATTGAGACGACTTCCTTGGGGGCAGCATATCTCGCGGGCCTGGCGCTGGGGTATTGGAAGGACGCCGAGGACATCCGACGCTGCTGGCACGAGGATCGGGTATTCAAGCCTCAGATGGAACGTGGGGATGCGGCGAAGTTGCTTGCAGGCTGGCACGAAGCGGTTAATCGGACGTTGTCACGGTAGGGGCTCCGGCATCTCCCTCGAAAGTTGCTGCAGGAACTCAGGGTTGAACTGCCTGCCAAGCCGCTGGGCGATATGGACTTCTCGCCAGGAAGCCTCATAGTCGTCCACGAGATAGTAAGCCACAGCAAGGTTCAGATGCGCCGAGGCG
>DASRZD010000188.1:0-3791 GCA_035686805.1 Armatimonadota bacterium | reverse complement strand
GACCAACCGCCGATCGGTCCCATATACGCCTCCATTACCGAGTACGGCGGCTATCTATACGTCGGTTCGGCGGACGGGCATCTGTATTGCCTTCAAAAGGATGGCACGGAGAGATGGGTCTATCCTTCTAAAACGGCTGATCCGCCCCTGGCCCTGGCAGAGATCTCCAGCACTGCGGCCTTCGGCGACAATATCTACATCGCCACCGGCGGCTACCATGGCGGTCAAATGGGCTGGCCGAAGACCTCTGAAGGCAGGATTATCTGCATCAAGGACGACCTTATGCTTGGCGCGCAGTTGCAGTGGGTCTATCCGGCGATGGGGGCTTCTCCCGCAGGCTCGTTCCTCTATGCATCGCCGCTTTGGATGTCACCGTTAGCGGCGGACACGCCGGGAGTCTTCCTTGGGTCTTTGGACGGCTATTTCTATGGAGTGGACGCAGCCGGCACTCCGGCGAGTCTCATCACGAGCGACAAATGGCCGAGGATAAACGTCGGCGGTTCCATGAGGTCCAGCCCTGCCGGCACGAGAGCCGGCTTCCCCGCATTGGACAACACCGATCCGAATAATCCGGTCCTCGTTCCCAGGGCCAGTGAAATCGGGATGGCCTTCGTCAATGCGGGCGACACCATCTATGCGTTAGACTTGACGACCGGTGAAAAAGAAAGCTGGAGCTGGCAGTTGATGGGACCTTCCATATCTTCGCCGGCCATCTACAACGCCAGGATCTACACCGGCGATGGCGCGGGCTACATGTGGGCCTTTTCTTCTCGCGAAGTAGCGGGTGGGGCAGAGGGCTGGAATACGGAAACCGGCATGGAAGGCCCGCCGACTACCGGCTCTGAGAACACCGACCCCAATAGCCAGAATTTGAGCCGGCAGGCGGTTCCGAAGATAGATGTGTTTACCGAAACGGAATATGAAGACTTCCGCAAGGAAGCAGAGATTAGCCGTGGAGGGCCAAGCAGAACAAACCCGAAGCCGATCGTTGCCAAATGGGCCGACCCGTCCGACAATAGCAAGACAAAAGGTCCGCCCATCATCCACGAGTGGGGCGAGGATCTGTACTTTATTGTCTGGGGTATCCTGGACCCGAATCAAAAGCACAAGGATTCGGATCGCTGGCGGTGGCCTGGTTACGAGTTTGTTCCCGATCTCGATCCACCGGATGTCGCCTTCCAACAGTCAATCGAAGGCGGGCACAAGGTTGACGTCGTCATCAAGAGCCGCGAGCCCGGAAAGAACGCCGACTCGACGATTACTCACACTCTTTCCGGTAAGAGCATTGACTATTTCGTGAGTGATACGATTATGGATCCTTCGGGGACTCACCACATGGCTGTCTGGTATGCCGCCTATCCCTATGTGCTGGACGGCTCGGGTCGGAATGATCCCCAGACTCCCAGCTCCATCCTGAACGTCTATTGCCAGGAGTCGCCGGTATCGCCGGACAGGAGGAGCGAGACGATATGGCTTGAGAATCCGGACAGTACCACTGATCCCAAGGAGCCCCAGCAGTTTGCGATCAACAACCCTCTGGCAGTGGTGTATGCAGAATCGAATGCCCCATGCTATATCGGGGTCAATAATGTCCTCCAGACTAGTAAGGACCGCGCAGATGCTCAGGTGAACGGCAATGGAGGAGAGTGGCCGGTGGTGTGGGGAGGGATCACTCCGCATAACAAGCCTTCTCAGACACGTACGGTGATAATCAGCGATAGAAGCCTCCTCGGCACGCACAGAAACTCGGCAGGGGAGCCTGAGCGGAAGATCATAAGATTCCGGATGGATCGTGACGCCCTGTGCTGGACCGGCGATGCCTCCAGGGCGGTCAACTTCATTCCCGTTTGGGAGAAGCCGCCGCAGGATCAAAGACTGCACGGAAGACGTTATGCCAACCCGGATTACCCGGACATCGGTGTTCGCCAGGTGGCTGTCAACATGGCGGCTGGGGGGCAGGACCCATCACAGGGCATCCAGGAGCTGCCTCCCATAGACCCGACCCTACTTACTGACCCAATCACCACATGGACGGTTCTGGCCGATCCGGTCAATGTGGTGATAAACGTCCCTAAGTACCAGCCCGCGAATATGCCCGACAATCCGAATTCCCCTTCGAACGACCAACTGAATGCCAGTGGGTATAACGGCGAGATCTATGCCTATGTGGACTCTAACGACAACGGAGTCTTCGACGGCCCTGCGCGTCTGGGCACGTCGGCGGTTTCGGCCAAATCCGAGGCATACCGTGAGATGGGAACGAAGGTCCACGTTCCCGTTGATCGTCGGGTGGAGTTAAGCCCTGACCGAATGGATATGGGCGAGCTTCCCATAGGTTTCGGCTTCACCGACAACTCGGGAATTCCGTTCGCCTTTCTGGATAATTTGATGTACAACTATCCTGTTGGGGATATAAATGGTGGAAACATCAGCCCCGCCGTCAACCAGAATTACGGTTTCCACGAATGGTTCCAACCGTTCACAGCGCAGAATGTGGGAAACACCAACTTGCTCGACGTGCAGGTCCAGAGGACCGACCTGTTTAGTGATACGGTTCAGTATCCGTTCTATGATCTGTCAGCCACTCCTCCGCCCGTGATTCCGGGGTCGGGTCACGTTGTTCCCTACCCATGCGTCGTTACCACCCTGGACGGGCCGGCCATTGCGAGTCCGCCGGCAGCAGGATTCCCTGTGGAGGACCGGCTGGGCTTCTACGGGGCGAGCGGCATTCCGCCTGTGCCGGGGATGCCGCTGAACCAGCGCACATTCCATAAGCCGCTGGTGGGTAGCCAGCCTTCCGAATTGAAGCTGCCTGATGTTGCACTGAGGTTCAATGTGTGGAATCCTAATCAGTTCATTCCGGCCGGCGGTGCGCCCGTGCCGCAGCAGGCCGCAGTCGGCGTATCCCTGCCGATTGGTCAGCCGGCGGGGACTTACTATGGGAAGATCCGATTATGGGATTTGCACCAGGACTCGCTGCGCAACCTCAATTGGACTCCTGTGAGCGACCCGATCGAGATCGTGGTGAAGGCTACGGAGGGCAGGCTTACGGATGGATATCCTTTTGATACCGATCCGCACAAGGCCCCGCATCTGCCGCAGCTAGATGTGCCCGGCACGCCGCCCACACCCGGGACAGGCGATGCAATGCCTGCGGCATACAGAGACCGAGGTACGGGCGATATACATCTATTCTGGGCCAGCTCCAGGTTCGCGATGGATACTGCAAGCGCCCCCAGCGTAAACCCCACGGCCTCCGATCCGTGGTACATTTACAGCTCGACGCTGAAGACCGGTGATGGGCCCAGACTTCCCGGGAATTGGGTGGAGCCGAGTGGCTACCAGCAATGGTGGACGCCGGTAACCACCGGGGATATCTTCCCCGGTCCTGCCACTATCAACAACTATTTCCCTGCGCCGGTTACAGGTGACAGGCGTGGCGGTGAGGGGACCGTGATCCCGGGCAGCGTAAGGTTCTCCAGCCCCTCGATTGCCGTTGACGAGTCTTCCGGGAGATCATGGCTCTTCTTCATGGGCCAGGCAAGCAAGGATAACTCTGCTGCCGCCGTGTCCTCCACCCACGTGCAGAGGACGACCGAATCACGGGTCTACTACACAGAGCTTAACGATGGCCAAATCGACCCGGGACAGGTATTCTCGATCTCGCCCAATACGAGCGGAAGCAACATTGCCGGTGATTGGACCACGCCTAAGTTCGGAGTCAAGGGAATGGTGTTGAAGAGGGCCGGCGGTCCTTCCGAACTATGGAGTTTCTGGTACGGCGGCAATGC
>DASRZD010000187.1:0-15159 GCA_035686805.1 Armatimonadota bacterium | reverse complement strand
TGATCGGCTGCCGGAAGACTTGCTGGCCGAGCTTCAAGAGACCTTCCCCACAAAGGTCGAGGATTCGGAGATCATCCGCGCGCTGGATCGTGCGATCGCATGCTTCTTCCGGGAGGCCCGGGCCTATGACGAGATGCTGGGGCTGAGCTATTCCGCGACCCTCGAACCGAAGATGATGGAGTTCATTGGTTTGCTGAAAGGAGAGAATCATGCCGAAGCCTGAGGAGATTCTGGACGTCAATCGGCGGTGGCTGCCCCCGAGTCCGCATGTGGAGAAAGTGATCGAGGCGGTGCAGGCCGGCTCGGCGCATATCCAGAAGCGCGGGCATCACGAGCCGCCGCTGATCATGTTCGAGGACGGCGGAGTCATCGAGCTGCCGAAGGTTCGGTATGCGGAGACTCATCGAGGGATGCAGCTCATATCGTCCGACAAAGCCGGCCGGGAAGGCGTCACCAAGCATCGGGATGTCTGCGGCTGTGTGGATGAGATCAAGGGCGTTCTGCACGATGATCGTCAGTCCATTGAGGCCGACCCACACATATTCGACCAACTGCTCGATCATGCGCTGTATATGGTCTCGCGAATGAACAAGCGCGAGGAGGAATATCGGAAGTTCGCCGCCGATGTGATCGCCCTGTGCACCCAGATTCCCCGAGGTCCCGACCCGGCGATGGCGTCGAACTCGGCTGAGGAGATCAAGGCAATTCTTCACAATCATCCTGAGGACATGGGCAAGTACACCGACCTGCTAAACCAGCTTGCCGAGGACGTGCGCCATGTTGCCTCGAATCAAGAGAAGTGCCTGGGGGACTATAAGCGGCTGGCGGTTCGGGTGAACAAGCTTTACCGAGAGGTCAAGGGCGCGAGGAACTGGGAGAAAGAGGAGCAGGAATGAGCGTATCAGCGATGATTGCTTTGGTGTTGTTGGCATCCACCGCTGCTGCTTTGGAGGTGAAGGTCGGCGAGCCGACCGTGGTCGCGGTCGCGCCGAATGATGTCGGCTGGGGGTATTATCAATTCCCCAGCATCGGGCGGTGGGATGACGGCACGCTTAGCCTGACTTACAGCTCAGCGCCCGATGCGGCAGAAAGCTACGGCACTCCGCGAGCAGCGCTGACGTCCAAGGATGGGGGGAAGACCTGGTCGCCTCATTCGGGCAAATGGGGTGGATCGGGACTGCTCCTCCCCAATGGAGACAGGATCGCGGTCTCGACCCCCAAGCCCTACAAGCTTGCCGACCTGAAGCTGCCCGAACCGGTGGGAGTCCTGGTAAGCACCTACGGGAAGCAGAAATACACCATGTATCGAGTAAACGATCTCCCGCGGAAACTTCGCACGATCCGAATAAGCCGGCAGAAGAAGGGCTCGGATGCGAGAGTGACCGAGCATGCGTGGGTTGATGATTCGCAGGCCTTACGTTACAGCATCAGAGAGATATTCCCTATCGTATGGTGGGGCGATCTGCGAGTAGCCGCTGATGGATCTGTAATCGCGGGCATCTATCCCGGCTACCGCACTCTCGTAAACGGGTCAATGGACCCGAAGGGCGGCGTGTTCTTCTACCGCTCGACGGATTTCGGGCATAGTTGGAAGATTCAGGGGCGGATACTCTACCAACCGGACCTCAAGGCGGATGAGAAGGGAGACAAGCGATCAGGATTCACTGAGCCGGCGTTCGAAATCCTGGCCGACGGATCGCTGTTGTGTGTGATGCGAACGACCGACGGCCAGGGCATAGGCCCGATGTACTCCAGCTGGTCCAAGGACATGGGCAAGACCTGGACCAAGCCGAAAGTGATCGCGCCATCGGGAGTACTGCCCAAGCTTCTGAAGCTTGAAAATGGCATCCTGGCGCTCAGTTCGGGAAGACCTGGGGTCCAGGTGCGATTCTCCGAAGACGGCAAGAAATGGACCGAGCCGCTGGACTTCGTTCCCGTCACCGAGGCTGATCCGCACAAGGATACGTGCGGCTACACGAGCCTGCTGGCGACAGGACCGGACCGGTTCATCATCGCCTACTCGCATTTCAAGCACCCGAATGAGAAGGGCGAACTTCGCAAGGCGATCATGATACGGGAAGTCCAGGTGACCAGATGAAGGATTTCATGCATTTTCTCGAATCCCGCTCGCTTGTGATTCTCGACGGCGCGATGGGAACGCAGTTGGACAAGCGGGGCTTGATGGGCCGGGGGCGGACAAACCTGGATTCGCCCGAGGCCGTGTTGGAGATTCATCGGGAGTATGCCGACGCCGGAAGTGATGCCCTTACGACCAACACCCTGACCATGAACCGCATATTCATCGAGACCCATAGTGTAGGCGTGTCCGTGCGGGAGGTCAATGAGGCGGGCGTGCGACTCGCTCGGGAGATCGCCGGTGATCGCCTGTTCGTACTGGGTGATATGTGCTCGACCGGACAGCTTCTCGAGCCGTATGGGGAGTATACGGAAGATCAGTTTTACCGCACATTCAGGGAGCAGGCCGAAGTCCTGGCGGAAGCCGGAGTTGACGCCTTTATCATCGAGACTATGTTCGACCTCCATGAGGTGCGTGTTGCCTTGAAGGCATGCAAGGATGTCGGTTCGCTGCCGGTGATTGTCTCGATGGCTTTTGCTACCGAGGCGAACGGCGGCAGGACGATGATGGGCAATTCCGCGGAGGAATGCGCTCGGCAATTGACGGATGCCGGAGCGGATGTGATCGGCGCTAACTGCGGCGATCTGGAGCCCTTGCAGATGGCGAGGGTGGTATCCATACTCCGGTCTGCAGCTTCTCTGCCGATCCTGGCGCAGCCGAATGCCGGCAAGCCTAAGCTTATCGGCGGTGAAACCGTATTCGACATGGGAGCGGAGGAATTTGCGGCCGGTTTACGAGAATGCGTTGGAGCGGGGGCAAAACTCATCGGCGGATGCTGCGGAACGTCGCCCGAGCATATTCGAGCGCTGGCCAAAGACAAGGACAGGTAGATGATCAACAACTTGAGAGAAGATTTCAACATTCCCGGCTCAGCAACGATCTCCGAGGGCACAAATAGCCTGCCGAAGGTGGTACTTGGTCACCGGTCGGGATCAAGCGCGGAGGTCTACCTTCATGGCGGACAAGTTACCTCTTGGAAGAGCGCTTCTGGTCACGAGCTTCTCTTCCTCAGCCGGGAGTCGGTCTTTGCTTCGGGGAAGCCGATCCGAGGCGGGATACCGGTCTGCTGGCCGCAATTCGGCGGACGAGGCCCACTGCCCCAGCATGGATTCGCTCGAACGAGCGAGTGGCAGCTTATGCGGACTGAGCTGATGGACAACGGCATCGTGGCCGCCGAACTGCAATTGACTGAGACCGCCGAGACTCTCGCCCTGTGGCCACATGAATTCGCACTGGGGCTGAGGATGCTCCTGGATGCCGATGCCCTCACCGTCTCGGCGCAAGTGATCAACACCGGAACAACGCCATTCGACTTTCAACTCGCTCTGCACACGTATTTCCAGGTAGCGGATATCAACCAAGTTGCCATACGTGGGCTTGAGGGGGTCACGTTCATCGATGCGCTGAAGAATTGCTCCAGGGATATCGAGACCAGAGAGGATATTCGGTTCGATCAGGAGACCGACCGCATATATGTGAATGCGCCGGATTCGCTGAGCCTGGATGGGATCACCATAGAGAAGCGCAATCTGCCGGATGTGGTCGTCTGGAATCCATGGATAGACAAGTCACGGAGCATGGCGGACTTCGGCGATGATGAGTATCAGCGGATGGTGTGCGTCGAGACAGGGAGCATAGAGACCAGGCCCTTCCTCCCGCCGGGAGAGAGATGGATCTCAGATTGCAGATTGAAAAAAGGAAAAGAAGGAGTTTCGGCGGTGCGTGGGGAAGAGAGTTTTTGAGGGGGGGCACCTGCCCAAGGAGGCCATGGATGAATGAGCTAGTGGTTGTTGTAGAGCAGGGTGCCGACGGAGGCTATACCGCCCAGGCAGACTCGATAGTCGCAGAAGCAGAGGACATGGAGAGTCTCCGTCGCAGGGTATTGGAAGCGGTTCGCCGCGAGTACATGTATCATTCGCCGTCCATCATTCGGTTTACATCGAATCCGGCGGTGAAGACGAGGGCGAGGGCCGGCATCTAAGTCCGGTCCTGCGACCTCCCGCATTTCGTTTCGATGGACGGCCAACTTCGCATCGAACGAGTAGTCACGTTTTTTCGCTATCACCAACCAAGCAACCACTGAACTCTCTTTCCTCCGATTAGCCTACCCTCATTGTAAGGGTCTCCGATCAAGGCAAGGGCTTTGACGTATCCGGCAGGTAATCACCCGTTTGCTGTATAATTGGTCAGAATAGCAGGCCGCCGGTGAGACAATGGGGACACTCGCATCACTTAGATACCTGGCAGGATTCATACATGACCAACCAGCCTTAGTGCAATGGTGGTTCAGGAACAGGATTCGCGCCGTCTCACTGCGATATGAGAGACGCCAGCCGGACGGCATCAGCCGCTTCCCGCGGGGGATTACCATCAAGCCGACGCTCGCATGTAATCTCCGCTGCAAGATGTGCGGATTCGTGAGCGGCGGCCAGGTATTCGACGACCCGAAGGACAGCCTGCCGCTCGAAGTCTGGGAATCATTCATTGGCGAGATTGCGCCCCACAAGCCCTATATCTCACTCACGGGCGGCGAACCCCTGCTCTATCCGCAAATCTCCGAGTTGATCGGCCTAATCAAGCGTCGGGGGATGATCCTCACCGTTACGACCAACGGCTCTCTACTTGCCAAGCGAGCGCCGGAGTTCATCGAAAACCCTCCCGATGCGCTTATCGTTTCGATTGATGGGCCAAGCCGCGTGCACAATGAAGTTCGAGGCGCGTCGAGAAGCTTCGAGATGGCGGCCGAGGGGATTCAGACGGTGCGGGCATTGAGGAAGCAGCGCCGGCAGAAGAACCCCTTACTGGTTATCAACTGCTCGGTGACGGCCTACAACTATCGGCATATAGAGGAGATGGTTGATATCGCTCACGAGCTGAGGGTGGATGCGTTGAACTACCAGCATCAATGGGCGCTGACGGATAAGATGGCGGCGGCGCACAACAATCGGTATGGGGACGTGCATCCGGTCGCGATCGAGGAGATCGGAGACATTGATCTCCCGCCGGTTGATCCCGCCGAAGTCACCCAGGTTCTCCGGCGAATTCGGCGTCGGTCGAGCGTTTCGAATGGGCACACGTATGTCACCTTTCACCCGGACATCAAGGGCGAGGATATCCATCGGTGGTATGAAGATCCGCATATGTGGGTATGGCGGCGTCCGGCGGCGTGCGCGTGGCTGAACACGGATATCCTGCCGAACGGAGACGTGGAGCCATGCCCGGGCATGGTCTGCGGCAACATCACCCAGGAGAAGTTCACCAGCATTTGGAATAATGCCGCCTTCCGCCGGCACAGAAGGCGGCTGGCGGAAGCCAAAGATTACCCGATCTGCGTTCGATGCTGCGCATTCTTTAGAAGGGATTAGCCGAACAGTCCCAGCGGTTCCTCTGCTTCTTCCACCTCCCACAAAGCCGACTCCTCCAGCCCTTCAGCTGGGACCTCAGGGTAGACTGCCACTTTCAAGACTCCATCCTGCTGGCCGGCGAAGAACTCGTAGGCATCAGCGATGTCGTCCAGGGCGAACGAATGGGTCAGAAGCTGCTTCAGGTTCAGGCGCTTTGTTCTCACAAGCTCCATCAGCCGGTGCATGCGTTCCTTGCCACCGGGGCAGAGCGTCGTCACGACCTTCACGTCGCCGATCCCGTAAATGAACGGCTGCAGAGGAACATTGAGGTCGTGGGCATACACGCCCAGGCTGGAAACGGTGCCGCCGGGATGGACCGACTTCATGCAGTTCTCGAAAGTTTCCTGCTGCCCGAGGGCCTCGATGGCGACGTCAGCCCCCCATCCGCCAGTGAGACGCTTGACCTCGGCAACTGGATCCTGTTCCTTGAAGTTGATGACTGCATCCGCACCCATGCGTTTGGAGGCGGCGAGCCGGGCCTCGTTCGAATCAACTCCGATTATGAAAGACGCGCCCATGAGCCTCGCGCCGGCGGTCGCCATCAGGCCGATCGGCCCTTGAGCGTAGACTACCACCATGTCCCCCACCCTCACCGAAGCCGACTCCGCGCCTGAGATGCCCGTCGAGGCGATGTCGGTCACCAGCACGACATCCTCATCCGATAGCTCGTCCGGGATCTTGGCGAGGTTCGCCTGGGCATACGGGACTTTGAAGTACTCCGCCTGGACGCCGTCCATTGAGTTGCCCAGCCGCCATCCGCCGATCGGCTTCCATTCGCCATCATAACCCACGCATTGGGACCATTTGGCATTCAGACAGGAAGTGCATGTGCCGCAGGGAGTGATCGCCCCGACGACTACCCTGTCGCCGATGTTGTAGCCGGTGACACCCACTCCCAGCTCGTGGATCGTGCCACACGGCTCATGGCCCACGATACGGCCCTCCGCCACGGGATACTCATTTCGCCAGATGTGAACATCCGTGCCGCAGATGGTTGTCAGGCTTACCTTGACGATCGCCTCACCTGGACCGGCCTTGGGGATCGGGACTTCCTCGATTGAAATCTGCTCTTTGCCGTGATAGACCGCCGCTTTCATTGTTTCCGCCATTTTGCATCCCTCCTGGGATTATCTTACCCTGCGGTGAGCATCGGAAAGCATGAATATGGTATATTAGGCAGGGAGGGGATAGTGGAATATGTGAGGTTCGGCAACGCGGGCATCCGGGTGTCGCGGCTGGCACTGGGATGCATGGACTTCCCGGTGAAACAGGATGAGGCGGGAACGGCGAAGATCCTCGATTCGGCCCTGGAGCATGGGATCAATCTGATTGGCATTACTCGAAGCGTACAGTAGGAACCCGGAAGACACAAACCAGTCAGTGTCTCATCTCAGAGTTTCGCAGGCGATACCAACGACCATCGGATTTGTGGGTAAAGGGCATTCCCTGCCGCTACACTGCAAACAGAGAATGCCCAGTGTTATTTGTCGCCTGGCTTCTCTTTTGTGAACATAACCCTCAGACTGGAACGGGGCTTCCCGTATAGCGCCTGAGGAGTTTCGTCCTCAATCCCCGGCACATATCCTATCTCCAACTGCTTCTCCTCGCCCGGCCTGAAGGGTCTGAACTTACGGTTCTCGAGTACCCCACATCCCTCGTACGGTGGTTTGTTACTCAATCCCTTCCTGATCCCCCTCAATAATTTCCTGTCTTCTTCTTTCATATTCCTCCATCCTTTCTTACGGTCCGGTCACTTTTCTGACGATCTCGTCAACGCATTCGTAAACGCGTTCGAAGTCATCGTCTGTCCAGAACAGACCTTCGATAGAGTTTTCTGGATTATTCACACGGTTGCTTAGAAGACCTCTCAGAAAACGATCTTTGCGACGAAAGAAGCCCGTCTTCTCTCGTGTGACTATATACTGAGCGAAACTGCGGGCCCATAGCTCATGCCATGATGCCAGCTGTTGGTAGAAATCACAGTCAAGCCTTGCTGGCTCCCCAACTGGATTATCGTTCTCATCAATGAAAACAGCCCATGGGTTGGCGATCACTCTTCGGAGCATTCGCACGGCCTCAGTTTCGGCGACGATCCCACGCCATCTTGCGAATAGGCGATCAGTCCGGCTAGAAAACACACCGTATGGCTCAATCCTGTAATAGTCCAAACAGTGCCCCAATTCGTGCACATACGTGAGCGCAAGCTCGTCGCTCTCAGGGTTCAGTATGACGGAATTGGGTTCTACCTGCTCTTCAGCGATCACTCCAAAGCATGAGAGCGCATTGAACCTTTCCCCGTCGAGTATCTCGTTGTCCACCGAAAACACCAAGTCCAAGCGATCATCTCCGCCGCCGTATGGCCTCTTATCGAAGCTCGGCAGCCTTGCACACCTGGCGACCGCCTCGGCTGCCCAGATGAGTTCATGGATTCGATGGTTCCTCGGCACAGCTACGAATCTGGAAATGTCCAGCGCTTCTCCCTTCCCGATATCACGCCTCATCCTGCTCCCCTTCCATACTCTCATGACTCTCATGGATCCTATTCAGAAGTCATACGATGGCTACAACAGCTACAGAGTATAGCGGAAAGCTCTACGGTTTGTCAAGGTTCGCTAATCACACAAGCAAAACCGGGCTTGCTTTATTATCGGCAGTCCTACATCCCCACAATACTTCCAGCCCTACTACTCTACTCATACGAACCGTTCCCAATGAGGGTTTCTTCGACATACGGCCAGCGATCTCCTTCTTACCTACATAGCAAGTGCTGAGTAGCATTTTTCTTCATCTCAAGGCATTTTTACCCGATATCTACGTTCCACGAACCTGCCTGCCCAGTGTAAATGGCGAATACCGACACGTATTAATGTGGATATGGTATATTAGGCGGGGAGGGGCTAATGGAGTATGTGAGGTTCGGCAATGCGGGCATCCGCGTGTCGCGGCTGGCATTGGGGTGCATGGATTTCCCGGTCAGGCAAGATGAGGCGGGAGCGGCGAAGATCCTCGATTCGGCCCTGGAGCATGGGATCAACCTGCTGGACACAGCCGATACATACGGCAAGGGCGTGAGCGAGGAGGTCCTTGGGAAGATCCTCAACGGCAAGCGGGATTCGATCATCCTGGCGACCAAGTTCTGGGCGAAGATGTACGACCGCCCGAACGGCGGGGGTTGCTCGCGGGTGCACATCATCCAGGCGCTCGAAGACAGCCTCCGGCGCTTGCAGACCGACTACCTTGACCTCTATCAGCTCCATCACCCGGACGAGAATACGCCGGTGGAGGAAGTCCTCTCGACCATGGACACCCTCGTCAAGCAGGGCAAGATCCGCTACATCGGCGTCTCGAACCATTTCGCCTGGCAGATGGCGCACATGCTGGGAGTGAGCGCGCTGCATAACTGGGAGCCGCTCGTATCCATCCAGTGCCGGTACAATATCCTCGACCGAGTAGTCGAGAATGAGACTATTCCGTTCGCAAGCCGCTTCAACATCGCCCTCATGGCCTACAGCCCCTTGAACAGCAGCATCCTTTCCGGCAGGTACAAGAAGGGCGAGCCTTTCCCGGAGGATTCACGGCTGGTGGCGCTCCCCGGCTACCAGAAAAAGATGACCGATGCGGCCTGGAAAGCCCTCGATCGCCTCAAAGAGATCGCGGACAGGCTTGGCATGAGTCTGCCTCAGCTCTCGTATGCCTGGTTGCTCGCGAAGCCGTGGGTGACCACAATCATCATGGGCGGCAACAAGCCCGAGCACTTCGAGCAGCTATATGGCGTCGAGGAATTGAAGCTCGATCCGGCGGATGTGGAGGAGATTGACGAGCTATCCGAGTCCTGGCGCTATGGCCCGTTCCACAACCAGCCAATCGTCGAGGGTGGGCCGGCAGCATTGAATTGGTGGTAGCCCTCGATAATGGAGTATTGGAGTGATGGAGTGGTGGAGTAGTGGAAACACCTATACCCCCACACTCCCAAACTCCCACACCGTTCTTTTTCCCTTACTCCTCCACGAGGGCGTAGAGGGGGACTTTGATCTCCGGCTGGTCTTTGTTGTTGGTGTGGATGACTACCTCGCCCTTGATCAGGCCAAGGGGCGCCGTGTCCTTCAGGGTGGCGGTGATGGTGTACTTCTTGCCTGCCCTCGATCCGTCGGGGCCGTCGGTTTCAGATTTGACCGTTATGTAGTCGAATGGGCTGTCTATCTTTTCAATCTTCAAAGGTTCGTCGGAGGTCGTGGAGAGGGTAATCGTCTTGCTGACAGTCTGCCCCTTCTTCAGCAGTCCGAGGAAGAACTGGTTAGGGAACGTTTCTATGTCGCCGATCACCTCAGCCGAAACCGGAATCTCGACCACCGGCTCTTTGGGATGGTTGCTGTGGATGGTGAGTTTGCTCCTAAACTCGCCGATTGGTGTGCCGGGCTGGAGTTTGGCCTTCACCAGATAGACCAGGCCGTCTTTCTCATCACGTGTGAGGGTCGCTTTCACGAACGGGGAGTCGCTGGTGACCTCGCTCACGGCTAGCGAGTTGTCTCCCGGGTCTCTGACGGAGAACTCCTTGGTTGCGCCTTGCCGTTTTCTTACGGTACCAAATTGCAGACTTCTTGCCGACATGGGCAGGCGAACAGGCTTGATGACTCCGCCGATTCGCAGTTGGACGACCGGCGAGATGGGGTCATTGGAATGGATGTAGACGATCTGGGACTGGCCGCCCTCTCTGCCGGTACTGTCGAAGCCGACCGTCATCTCGCACTTAGCGCCTGGAGGAATGGTGGTTTCCTTCGGCAGGAACGCCTGGGTGCAGGAGCAGGTCGTCTCCACCTTGGAAAGCACCAGGTTCTCCACGCCCTTGTTCTCAAGGGTGAAGACATGCCCCGCCTGCTCCCCCTGCTCTATGAAGCCGAAGTCATAGATGTATGCATCCGCCCGCAGGTCTGGTCCCTTCGGCTCGGACTTCGGAAACGCGCTCTCATCCTTCGCCACCAACAAGGCAAAGCCGGAGTACCTAGCCTGAAAGTCCTTCACTGGCACGAGCATTTGCTCAGCAGGTGGATCAGTCACCTTGAGCACGCTCGAGCCACCTGCCTCCACAACCACAAAATGGTCACCCCACAGGTGGGTGATGGCCGGGCAGGTGAGCGTACACAATTCGTCCGCGCTAATCTTCATCCCAACCGCACGGAGGCCCTTGGCCTCAGCAGCCCTTTTTAGCCCGGATAGGCTTGTGCCAGAATCTGCACTATACATAGAAAGCGCTTTGATCTCTGACAGGTCACCAGTTGCTCCCATTTCCTCGACGATCATAAGAAGGGCATTTGGTCCGCAAAGGCTACCCGTTTCGCCGCACTGCAAACATTGAGCGAAGGCTGTGATGAGGAACGCAAGCAAGAGTCCCCCGATCAGAATTGCACATTGGCGACATTTCATCTTGCTGCAAAGCCCCAGCAATGGAATGCCCCCTAAGGGGCTTTGTAAGTGCTATCACCTATATGGATTTCAGTTCCTGTAGGAAATCTGACTATCAAATCATCCAGAGAGACATTTTCGCTCTTTCCAACATGCTGGATTTCCGCAAGCATGTCCATTTTCAAAGCTTCCTCGGGTGCCGATGAGACATCGGCTATAGTTGCAGTGGCTTTGTATGAGAGATAGTGTATCTTGGATGGGAACCAGAAGTCCTTGCTTGAACTGGTGTAGTCGGTGAATCGTGTGACCTGCAAGCTATCCCTCTGCTTCGACCTGATTTCCAGACGGCGTGGGCAGAAACCTATCGCCGGATCTACCCAGATCACATATTTGTCTATGCGACCGGCTTTCTCGGAGGGTGACTCGACTCGCCAGCATTCACGGCCGTCTATTTCCTCCGGCTGATCGGCGATGCTGCCCACAGCAACAACCTGGTACAGCGGTCCGTCATAGAGGTTATATAGCGTCGTCTCCATTATGGACTGGGTACATAGAGGCTGTCCAGGCTGATCGGAGATCTCTCCCGCTGCGATATCGCCTGTCTTCCCTGCCACCTGCAATGCCCGGAATTCCCTCTTAGTCCGATCGAATGAAGCCGTTATCTGGAACCCGGGGCTTTTCTGTTGGGCATACAGCAGACCCGGCGTCCGGACATATCTGAAAGTGGCGGGTTCCGGAGATCCTGGCCGTCCGTAGGTATATGTGATGTCCAAGATTGGACGCACCTGCTCCTGGTTTATCAGGGCAGCGCTTACAAACTCTGGAGTGGGCGTCGAAGAAGCATATCCGCTGGTAGCTAAAATGGCAAGAATAGCGGAAATCACTACAAATCCACAGATCATAGACTGATAATCTTTCATTTCAATTCCCTCCTCTAGGATCAAGTCTTTAGTACGCGCAAGGGTCGCCTCCTCTTTGCTGCAATGAACATGGTGCGTCATAGTCAATTCTGCCTGCTATGCCAACACAGACGTAGTTGGTCTCATCAGGTTTCCCTTTATTCTCACAGTTCCCTCCTCGAACCCAAAACCCGCATCCAAGCTCAATGCTTGGTAACCACCAACACCTCGACTCATCATCGGTATCAACTTTACATATCTGGTGTACGCTGATTCCTTGACAGGTGTCACAGTTGCCGGTACCCAGTTCGGAACATTTTCTCAAATTGCACCTCTGCCCTTCACCCTTACATCGACATCCTCCATCTAGAGCTATGAGAGCACTCTCGTCCAGCAGAACTGCTGCCCAGCCTGAAGCCGACAAGCTGAGGCCAACCAACGCCAAGGTGATAAGAATACCGGTCTTAGTACTCGTTCTTTCCATACTCGATCCCCTTTCTTATTTGGATGCCATTTCATCTGCCCAGATATCTCCGGCCGCCCATATGCGAAGCATTCCCGTAGCATCTTTGGCGGCGGGTGTATTCGGGTATCTCTCGATTAAGTGGCTCAGGTAGACCATCCCAGACTGCCGGTGACCCATCTTATATTCGCACATACCAAGATGGCACATGGCGTCAGCGCGGTCTTCCTCGTTGCTGTTCTCCGTTTTCATCAAACGCTTATATATGTTGGCGGCCTTTGCGTACTGCTTTCCCATGAAACAGGCATACGCAATTCGCCGATTCATCGCAACCTTGTCCCATTCCCGCCACTCCGGGATGCCGCTTGCCTGGTCCTCTAGCCATTGCACCGCCTCATCCCAGTTGCCAGTAGTCAGCAATACCTTGGTCAGGAACTGCCTCGCTTCGTTTGCGATCGAATGCCCAGGATAATCCGCAATGAGCTTCTTAAGCTCGATAGTGGTCGCATGACTATCAACAGCACCATGCCACATGACCTTGGCATGTATCAGCAAATGTTCTTGCTTCAGTTCGGGCCGTCTCTCGTAGTAGTCATCTAAGCTTGATAGGGCCTCCTGTCCCTTCCCCAATCGGTAGAGACACTCCCCAAGTGAAACCAGCGACCCGCGAACCACCCACCTGTCGTCAGGGTAGCGAGATACAGCCTCCCGGAAAAGCGGTATGGCTTTCTCATACCGCTCCATATTCAGGCAAGCCCAGCCTTGGTTCATCAGCCACTCACCGGTACGCTCCGGCCATTCCTTTTCCAAAAGCTGGGCCTGGGCCAGCATGTGTCCCTGCTCATCCATATCCCTGTAGTATTCCATCAGGAGTTCTTTCGAGTCCACACCGCTTCCCATGCTTATTGCCTGTTTGAGCTCTTCCGCTGCCTCCGTCTTCCTCTCCTGACCCCAGTAGCATTTCGCCATCGCAACATGCCAGTTTGCGGAGCGCTTGTTTTCCGGGATAGCTTTGAGGGTGGACAGTCCCTTATCCCAATTGTTGGTGGCGAGGTAGCAGTCCGCAAGACCGATTCTCATCTCGGTCGTGTCTCGGCCAGTAGTGGCAATCGCCTTGTCGACGATCTCTATGACTTGCGGAATCTTGAACTTCCAGCGATAGAGTTCTTTGCTGACCACCTCGGGTATGGAATCAGGGTGATTGGAGACAAACGTGGGCAGGTATGCCAGAGCGCCGTCGAAGTCCATTGCGGAGAGGCAGCAGCAGATATACCTCTTGGCGGCATCCTTTGCGTCGGGATCAGTGGGCGGCAGCTTGGTTGCCTCGCTAAGCTCCTTCGCCGCCTTCCCGTACTCATGATTCCACTGGTAGCGACGGCCGATGACGTAATGGAAGCGGGGAGCCTCATTAGGGTAGTCGGCGGCGAGTTCATCAAGGGCGGCGAAGGCGCTCCCCGTGTTGCCGGCGGCAAGATTGCAGTCCATCATCTGGACTCTAATATCTTTCTCTGTGGCCTGGTCCTGAGAGCCTGGAAGAGCCTTTCCGAAATACTCGATTGCTTGCTCCCAGTTCTTCTGCGCCTTGCAACAATCACCGAGCATTCTCAGGGTCTGGGAGGGTGATGACTGGGAGAGATCGGCTTCCCTAAGAATGATAATCGCCTCTGCATATTTGCCCTGGCCCATGAGGGCCCTGGCTGTATCGAGGGGAGACGGAGCAGAAATGGTCTCCGCGAAAGCGGAAACTGCCATGACAGCCATGATTGCGAAGCAGATCGCTAGTCTCATAGAATATGGCTGAGAGCCAAGAGACAAAAAGCAGCCAAGCATACGGTGGGGGACTGAGACTAGCTCTCCCAGAGGTCTCTTGCAGTCTTCAAGCTACCATCTCCTTAGATCGGTGATCGGACGGTATCTACTGCAACTGAGCTTGTACAATCTGATTATACCACACTTCAAACGCATGTTTATGGCCCCCCCGAAATATTCGTGAAGTTTTCGTGAACGCAGCACACACGGCATCTTGGGCTTGTGCGCACGCCTTCCTTGCTGGTAAACTAGGGTCTTGGAGGGATGACGATGACCATTAAGAGCATCGAGCAGCTCGAGGATATGCTGAGTGAGCCGTCGGAGGGGGTCGTCCATACCCTGGGGCGGCTCGAGGGAGACATCATCATCCTGGGGGTCGGCGGGAAGATGGGGCCGAGCCTGGCTCGGATGGCGAGAAGGGCCGCGCCGGACAAGAAGGTCATCGGAGTTGACCTCTTCCCCTCCCCGATGGATCGGGGCAGGCCGGGCGATCAGGGGCTGCCGGGGTTCGGCATCGAGACCATCAAGTGTAACCTGCTAGACCCCGAGCAGTTGGCAGGCTTGCCGGATGCCCCGAATGTGATTTTCATGGTGGGTATGAAGTTCGGCTCGACCGGTCAGGAAGCCCTCACGTGGGCGATGAACGCATTCCTGCCGGGAATGGTGGCGCAGAAGTACTCGAAGAGCAAGATCCTCGCGTTCTCGACCGGCAACATCTACGGCCTGACCCCGATTGCGCTTGGCGGCCCATTGGAGAACGATCCCCCGAATCCGACCGGCGAGTATGCCACGAGCGCACTCGGCCGCGAGCGGATATTCGAGCACTTCAGCCGGACGCTCGGCATCCCGATCGCCATCATCCGCCTCAACTATGCAAATGAGCTTCGATACGGCGTGCTGGTGGATGTCGCTCAGAAGGTATGGGCGGGCGAGACGATTGACCTCACGATGGGGAATGCGAACGTCATCTGGCAGGGCGATGCGATCTCCATGACGCTCCAGGCGTTCGATCATGTGGCCAGTCCGCCGTTCGTGGTGAACATTGCC
>DASRZD010000186.1:0-2584 GCA_035686805.1 Armatimonadota bacterium | reverse complement strand
GGAATGACCAGGCTGACAAGTAGCGGTGAGAACGCAGGTCCGGCGTTCAGCCCCGATGGAAGCCAGATTACGTTCACTAGTGATCGGGATGGAAACACCGAAGTCTATATCATGAATGCCAACGGTAGCGCTCAGACCAGGCTCACCACCAACTCGGCAATTGATATGGCCCCTGCATTCAAGCCTGACGAGGATAAGATCACATTCACGAGTGATCGTGACGGGAACGCTCAGATCTATGCAATGAACTCGAATGGCGCATCGCAGACCAATCTGAGTGGAACTGCCTTCCATGACATCCAGAGCAATTACAGCCCTGACGGTTCGACCATCGTGTTCGCAGGCAATCGAGACGGCGACTATGACATCCACACTATGGCTGCTTCCGGCGGCCCCGCGACCAAGCTGTTGAACACCTCGGATGACGAATTCCAGCCCATATACAGCCCCGACGGCTCGAAGATTGCGTTCGTACGGTTGATTGGTTTGAACATAGACGTATGGGTCATGAATTCGGACGGGAGCGGCGCGGTGAACCTGACTAACAACTCGGCAAGCGATTCTTTCCCATGCTGGAGTCCCGACGGCAGCAAGATCGCCTTCGTCAGCAATCGCGGCGGCGATTACGATATCTACACGATGAATGCCGATGGCACCAATGTTCAGCAGTTGACCAACGACTCAGCACGGGAAGGAAAGCCCACCTGGACGATGTAGATAGGTCACCTGCTACTGTGTCTTTTCCAGTGTGATCGCCATCACCTTGAGGGCCGGGTTTTTCGGGAAGGTGATGCCGGTCATCTCGGCCATCTGAAATGCCGGCGCCGCATAATGAGTCAGGTAACACGGCTGGTTCTGATCTCCATCCGGCGAATGGCGAAGCGGGCAGACGAAAGCAGTATCGGTAATCTGCTCTGCCAGCGGCAGAGGAGACTCGGTCCAGGGGCTGAACTGCGGACTCATGCCGAAGCCGCCTTTCGCAGGTTCCTTTGAATCCTTGAGGGTGTATCCGAACTCTCCGACGGTCTTCTCGGTCGCCAGAATCAGGAAGTGGACCCACACGTACTTCCCCGCCTTCACATTGATGGTTTGCCCTTTGCAGGTGATGGCGTTCTTCGCTCCATCGAGCTTCGAGGGATAGAGGAATGACACTCGCCTGCCCGGATCCGTCCCGTTAGTAGCCGCCCACAGCCCCGAAGTCCAGAGCTTGCCGTCGGGGGCAGTCTCCGAAACCAGAGGCGGCAGGAACTCCGCCGGGAGCGTGAGTCCACCGCCGGCATCGCCATCCTTGCGATTCGTGTCGTTGCTGATCACGTCGGCATCGAATGACTTGCTCAGATCCACGGCCACCAGGCTGCCTTTGACAACCTTCACCGGCACGACCAATATGTCCGAGCCCCGGGTATTCGCGGTCGTCGAAGCCCACGTATCCCCATGCGCCAGATCCCACACCAGGTAGTATTGGCCATCGTACGTCGGGGAAGTGACCGAGGCCTTCACCATGACTTGCTGGCCGGGTGGGACATCCGCCGGAAGCGGAGTCTTCACCCCATCCCACAGGACCTCATGGCCGTCGAGCGAATACCAGTGATGCCCAACGGCATATTCCGCCTTTGTCCAGGTCTCGACTCCCGTGTTCCGGAGGGTCAGATTCACCTCATACTTCTTGCCCGCATTCATCTCCGGCAGCGTGTCGCTGGTCATGAACTTTGGCCCGTAGTCGGTTGCCGTGACTTTCACCGACTCGGTCGCGCCGGATGCCGGCAGCCATTTCTCACCATCGAAGACATCCCATTGCACCGGTAGGAGGCCATCGTTTGGCGCCAAAACCGGCAAAGTGACCTCCCCGATCCGTCCCGGCTCAACGTCCGACTCGATTGCCGGCACATCGCCTCCCGCCGGCTCGTAGCGGAGTTTCCAGCCGGCTTTCCAGGCGGTCGGGCCATCATTGCGCACTCGGACGGTCACGTTGTAGGTTGCCCCTGACTTCATAAGAGTAGGAAGAGTCGAACTGACGAGGGTGAACCCAGGCTGCGGGGTACCGATCCTCACCGGTACACAGAGAGGCGTATCCCCTCCGGCAGAAAACCACTCGTCATGGCTGCGGACGACCTCCCACCGAAGCTCATAGTCTCCCTCGGCAAGCGCCTTGCCGTCCTGATCAACAGTCCGAATCCCGATCGTCTTCTGAATGATCTGCCCCGCGAGGACGGTTTCCTGGACCGGCAGTCGGACGGCGGTATCGGCGAAGAGCGAGCCGTCCTTATACCACCGGCCCGTGAGGAACACGCCCCGCTGTCCGGGATACCAGGGCTTCGTGCCCGCATTCTTGACCGTCAATGAGACCTGGTACATTGCGCCCGGCAGCATCACTTGCGGCGTGTCGTGCCTCAGCCACTTGGCGTCGTAGGGGCGCATGCCGTTGAAGCGCAACATATTGATTTTGGTGAGGCCCGCATAGCTCTCGCCATATTGAACGGATGGGCAGATCTCGCTTCCATCGTTAAATCCATTCCAGCCAAGAATGATCCAATCCGGCTGCCGGGCCATTGCCGAATCCCAGGCCTTCCGATATGTGTCGCCG
>DASRZD010000185.1:0-2768 GCA_035686805.1 Armatimonadota bacterium | reverse complement strand
GATGACGACTTTCGTCCTCACGAGGCGTTCCTATGCCGGGCTGCGCCTCTGCGAAATGCTCGGCGGCACTCAGGTGTGCCGCCTGCCGCCATCCGGGGTGAAGCGCTTCGGCAAGTACATGATGCTCCCTTTCGTGTCCAGCTTTCTTTCGCGAAACAGACTTGTGTACGACATGATCCTCGTCTGCGGATTTCGCGTTCTCGGACAGCCTGCGGTGACAATGGCTCGGCGACTGGGAAAGTCGTGTGTGCTGCGAGCCGAGGCTCAGGGCGAGATGTCGGGGGGATATGCATCCGCTTACCGCAAGTTGCCCCCGATTGTCGGCACGGGATTCAGAAAGTGGATTGACCGCCGAAACCGGATCCTCAGGCGCGCGGATGCCTTCATTGCGATCAGCGAGCCGGTGGCGCAGGAGTTCGAGGCGTGCGGCGCTGGCCCGATCTACCGGATTCGCAATGGCATAGACACCGACGTCTTCAAACCTGCGGACAGCCGTTCCCTGCGGCGGAAACTTGGCCTGCCGATGGAGGGGATGATCGCGGTCTACTCCGGCAAGCTGAATCAGGGCAAGGGGCTGACTGACTTGCTGGCGGCGTGGGAGAAGGTCTGCGCCGAGCGAAACGGCCTTCATCTCGTGCTGGTGGGCTCGGGTGGCGGGCAATCCCTGTCCTGCGAGGATGAGCTCAAGGAGATTGTTCGCGAGCGCCGCCTCCCCGTGACATTCACCGGATACGTTGAGAACGTCCATGAATACCTCCAGGCAGCCGATATGTTCATCCTTCCCTCGCTGAATGAAGCCTTGCCCATGTCGGTGCTGGAGGCCATGTCATCCGGCCTGCAAGTTGTCGCCACTAGGGTTGGGGGCATCCCCGAGGTTATCTCTGACATGGAAAACGGCATCCTGATTGATCCCGGCAATCCGGAGCAGCTTGCAGACGTCATCCTCCAGGCGGCAGACCGATCGCTGCCGAAGGAATTGGCGAATAATGCCCGTCGGACGATCTGCGAGCGGTATTCCATCACGGCCGTCGCAGAGCGCTATTACGAGTTACTATGTCGCGTGCACTCAGGCAGAATCTCATAGAGATCGCATCCACCGTCATTGATGTGATCTCTCTCCGATACCCGTCGTTCGTCTACGGAGGGCAGATCAGGGGCGTGCCCGTCTTCTGCTTCCATGAGGTCGAGCCGGAGTCTTTCGAGGCCCAATTGAGATTCCTTTCGCAGAACGGCTATCGCACCATAACAACAGATGAGTTCTCGAATCCGCCGGATAAGTCGGTCATGCTCACCTTCGACGACGGCTGGGGGAGTCTCTGGAGCGTGGGACTTCCGCTGATCAAGAAGTACGACGCCCGAATCGTCGTGTTCCTGGCCGCCGGACGCATCGGCTGGCATCCGTTCCTCACCTGGGATCAGGCCGGCGAGATGCACCGGACCGGCCTTGCAGATTTCCAGTCCCACACTCTCACCCACAGCCGGGTCTTCTGCTCGCCGAAGATCGTGGATTTCGCTCATCCGTCGCTCGCTCTTGGCGTCATGGATACGCCCGAGTGGGAGAGCCTGCCATTCTCGCCCGGGCGGCCGATCTATGAGTCCTATCCGCGCATGGGATGCCGTCGGTATCTGGAAGATGATGACCTGCGAGCGGCCTGCGAGTTATATACCGCGCGAGACAAGGAATTCTTCAACCGGCCTGACTGGCGAGTGCCTCTCCGGAGTCTGGTTTCTGAGCTTGGACCTTCGGGCCGGTTCGAGACCCACGAGGAGATGATGCTGGCCCTCACACACGAGTTAGTGGAATCCAAGCGAATCATCGAGGAGCATCTGGGCAAGGAGATCAGGCACATCTGCTATCCCTGGCACTGCTATTCCAAGCTCGCGGTCGAACTGTCGGCGAAGGCCGGCTATGAGATGAGCTTCGTGGGCAAACTCCGCGGGCGGTATCAGGGCATTCAACCGGGGAGTCCGACCCTCGTCGCCAGAGTCGGGGGAGATTTCTTCTTTAGGCTGCCGGGCAAAGGACGTATTCCTCTCCTGCGAATCCTGCTGACGAAGATCGCCAGGCGAGCGAGGGGCAAATGAAGGATACTCAGAGCCTGCCCAGAAACACGTTATACTCCGCCCTCTCCGCCGCCAGCAACATCATGCTGGTCGTGCTGGTGATCTTCGCGGGCCGAATCCTCGGCGACACCGACTACGGCAAGTTCAGCCTCGCGTTGGCGATTGCCTCGATCTTCGAGATGCCGATTGACTTCGGCCTCGGAACGCTGATCATTCGTGATGTCGCACGCGATCGCGGCCTGTCATCGAAGCTCCTGCATTCGGTGATCCCCTGGAAGCTCGTGCTGTCTGTCGGAGTCATGCTCCTCCTCATCCCGACCGCACAGGTCCTGGGGAAGTCATGGGACACACGGATGGCGATCTATGCTATGGGATTCGCGATCGTGCTCAGGTCGTTCAAGGCCACAACCCATGCATTCTTCCAAGCGTTCGAGCGCTTCGATCTGGTGCTCCTGACAACCTACACGGAGCGGGTGCTCGTCATCCTGGTATGCGGCCTGATGCTGCTCAAGACCAGGTCGCTGCTGCCGTTCACGCTCGCATTCGCCCTCGCCAGAATCCCTGACCTGATATTCTCTTACTGGCTGCTCAACCGCTCGATAACGAAGCTCGGTTGGCGAGCGGATGCCCGGATCATAAAGGCAATTCAGAAGGACGCCCTCCCGTTCGGCTCGCTCAACATAGTCACAGTCCTGTATGCCTAC
>DASRZD010000184.1:0-2242 GCA_035686805.1 Armatimonadota bacterium | reverse complement strand
CCATGACGAACATAGTCTCATGTGGGATCTCTTACTCGTCTTGACCATAATCATGCTCGCGATCATGGGCTATTCCTGGCTTCAAAGCCGGCGCGCCACGATTCGCCGGGTGCGAGCCACGGTCGCCAGGAAGCGCCGAATGTCAGATGCCTGCTGCGTGACCTTCCGCATCGGAGGGGCGGGCGAGAAGGAGCTTGTCGTCCCGGAGGAGTTCTATCTCTCGGAGAACGAGGGCCAGTGGGGCATCCTCACCTTCCAGGGCGAGATTTTCAAGGGGTTCGATCCCGAATAGCCGCCAATACGTGCTACCTGGCAGTCACATTGTCCCAGCCGATGAAATCCTCACCGGTCTTCAGCTTTCCCTGCAGGAAGACCGTCTGGTATCCGGGAACGATTCCGCTCTCGGCACACGAGAAGTGGAACAGCAGATCGGTGAGTCCGTCGCCGTTGACATCTTCTGGATGTCCCTTGCCATGGATCTCCTGGGCATTTCCCGAGCCAAAGAAGACTGTTGCCGGATCAACCCGCAGCGCATTGAACACCGGATCGCTCAGGATCGCCACCTGCACCAGCTTGTTCGGCTGCAGGCGCACGGTGTCATGCAGCACGTCAACCTGAACCGGCATCGGCGACTCATATGCCCCGATATCGGCAACCGCCAACCCATCGTGATTCCCATCCATGGGCCGGATGCTGCCTTCGATGTCGGTTGGGGGAGCACCCTCATTCGTTCCGGCATCAATGCACGGGGAATCAAACCGCAGCCGGTAGCTGCTCTCGGCGAACAAGGGATCCACGTTGATATCGGTTGGATGAGGGAACTCACCCACGTAGTCATATAGTATGTTGCCAAAAACGCAGTTATGGTCCATGGTTACTTCAGCACGGTACCCTTGACCCACCCCACGGGCATTGAAAGCAATAATGTTGTTGACGAGGGTCACCTTTGTCCGCTCTAGCCTTATCGCCATAACCGAGCTGCCGACTATGGTATTATTCGCTATCAAGCCTGCATGACCACGACTGAACCATATTCCCCAGGATTTGCCTACGATGAGGTTGTTGGCGACCACATAGGGATAGGGGTTAACACTATACCCGAGACGTATGCCCATCCCTCCAGTAGGGCCATCGGCTTGAGATATCACGTTGTTTCTGACCGTGGCTGACGCCTCGTCACACCAGACTCCAGTGCCGCCATATCCAGTCAGAATGGTAAACCCGTCCACCACCGCCGTTGAGTAGCCGGTCATAGCCTTTATCCCATAGCCCTGACCAGCATCCAGGATCGTCTTGTTTGCCTTAAGGTCTCTCTGCTCCAGCGTTGATTCACCTCCGGCAAAGCCGCCATACAGTTCGACTCCATCCGACAGATATACCGGTCCGGAGTACGTTCCTTTTGCCACCCATACCTCGTCTCCCGAATTGGCAAGACTCACGGCGGCCTGAATCGTCTGCTTGGCAGTATCCCAGGTCAAGCCGTCGTTCTGGTCACTGCCATCCGTCTTCACATGAAAGACAGAAGTCCCCCCATCCGGGTCGAAGGTCGGTGTCGCGACCTGCTGGGCGCTCGCAAGTGATGCGATAGATAGGATGAATGTGATAATACCGAACTGTAACTTCATCGTCACGCCTCCTCTGGAAAATGTTAGACCATCATGCGTATAACGGAAATCACGCTGAAAGGATACGCACAATCCTTTCAGCAGACGCCTACCTGGGAATCCCCATCACTCCATCCGCGCCGACGATGTCTTCGCCGCTCATCAGCTTTCCCTGCAGGAAGACCGTCTGGTATCCGGGAACGATTCCGCTCTCGGCACACGAGAAGTGGAATAGGAGATCGGTGAGTCCGTCGCCGTTGACATCTTCTGGGTGCCCCCGACCATGGACCTCCTTGGCATTGCCTGATCCAAAGACAACCGTCTTCGGGTCAACACTGAGCGCATTGAACACCGGATCGCTCAGGATCGCCACCTGGACCAGCTTGTTCGGCTGCAAGCGTATGGTATCATGGAGCACATCAACGGCTACCGGCATCGGCGACTCGTACGCCCCGATGTCCGCAATCGCTATCCCGTCATGATTCCCGTCCATCGGCCGGACTCTCCCCTCGATATCAGTCGTCGGCGCACCCTCATTCGTCCCCGCATCTATGCACGGCGAATCCCACCTGAGGCGATAATCCCCATTCGCCATGTCCTGGAATAGAGGATCAACGTTGATGTCCGTGGGATGGGGA
>DASRZD010000183.1:0-8063 GCA_035686805.1 Armatimonadota bacterium | reverse complement strand
AGCCTCGGGGTCGCCGAATGAAGGATCACCCGATCGGGCAGGAACACATGCTCAGGGTACTTCTTCTTCAGATCCCTCGACACATCCGGCGCGAGTCTGATACCCACCGCAAACCGAATGATCACCTGCTTCCGATCCGTCGAGATCGAGGCAACCCCGACTGCCGCACACTTGAGCCTCAAGCGCAGGATGTCCAGCGAGTTCACCACCGGCCTGGGCAATTCGCCGAACCGGTCGTGAAGCTCCTCGGCAAGCTTCTCGATGTCCTTCTCATCTCGAACTGCCGTCATCTTCTTGTAGAACGCCAGCCGCAGGTTCTCGGTCGGGATGTAGTCAACCGGAATATGCGCGTTCACCGGCAGATCAACCGGCGGCAGCTCCGAGATGGCCGGCTCCTCGCCCTTCAACTCATTAATCGCCTGAGACAGCATCTGGCAATACATGTCGAACCCGACCGCCGCCATCTGACCATGCTGCTCAGGCCCGAGGAGGTTTCCCGCCCCTCGAATCTCCAGATCGCGCAGCGCAATCCTGAATCCCGATCCGAGGTCCGAAAACTCCCTGATCGCCTCGAGCCGCTTCTCGGCCGTCTCGGTCATCACGCGGTTCGCCTGGTAAAGCAGATACGAATACGCCTGCCGATTCGACCGGCCCACTCGCCCCCTGAGCTGATAAAGCTGCGCCAGCCCCATCTTGTCGGCATTGTTGACGACGATGGTGTTGACGTTCGGAATATCCAGCCCGCTCTCGATGATCGTCGTGCAGAGCAGCACATCGAACCGGTGCTCGTAGAAGTCGAGCATCACCTGCTCCAGGTTGTCCTCGGCCATCTGCCCGTGGCCCACCTCGATCTTCGCATAAGGCACGAGCCGCCGCAGGTGATCCGCTATGTGCTCGATATTCTCCACCCGGTTGTGGACATAGTAAACCTGCCCATCCCGGTCGAGCTCCCGCAGAATCGCATCCCGCACGAGTTCATCGTCGTACTCCCGGCAGTAGGTCTTGATTGCCGTCCGACCCTCGGGCGGGTCGTTCATCAGGCTCATGTCCCGTATCCCCGATAGCGACATGTGAAGCGTCCTGGGTATCGGAGTGGCGGTCAGCGTGAGGACGTCAACCGACTTCCTGAGCTGCTTGATCCGCTCCTTGTGCGCCACGCCGAACCTCTGCTCCTCGTCAACCACCAGCAGCCCGAGGTCTCGAAACTCGATGTCCTTGCTGAGCAGGCGGTGAGTCCCGATGACGACGTCCACCTCGCCGGTCCGAAGCCCCTCGACGATCTTCTTCTGCTCCGAGCGAGTTTTGAATCGGCTGAGCATGGCGATGTTCACCGGGTATGCCGCCAGCCGCTCGGAGAATGTGTTGAAGTGCTGCTGGGCAAGAACGGTTGTCGGCGCAAGGACCGCTACCTGCTTGCCGTCGTTGACCACCTTGAAGACCGCTCGGATCGCGACCTCCGTCTTCCCGTAGCCGACGTCTCCGCAGATCAGGCGGTCCATTGGCTTCGGGGCTTCGAGGTCTTGCTTCACGTCCTGGATGGCCTCCAGTTGGTCGGGAGTCTCGTCATACCGGAAGGCCGATTCCAGCTCCTGCTGCCAGGGGGTATCCGGGGCGAAGCTGTATCCATCCAGGGTTTGCCGAGCGGCATAGAGCTGAAGCAGCTCCCTCGCCATCTCCTGTACGGACTGCTTGACCCGCTTCGTGACCCTGGCCCACTCACTGCCGCCGAGCCGATGAACGGTCGGCTCCTGGGCGTCCGATCCGATGTACTTCTGCACGCGGTCAATCTGGTCCACCGGCACATAGAGCTTGTCTGTGCCCGCATACTCCAGCAGCAGATAATCCTTCTCCCCACCCGGACTGCTGAGCCTCGTCAGCCCCCGATATCGCCCGATCCCGTGATGGATATGGACGACGAAATCACCCTCCGCCAGCTCGAGCAGCGACGATATCGCCAGCCCTTTCTTGAAGGACTTCCTCGGCCTGAGGAGCTTGCTGATGCCGAACATCTCGCTGTCCGTGGCGACCATCAGCCTGGCTTCGGGGAGCTTGAACCCCGAGCGCAGCGTGCCGTCAATCACATAAATGCCCGTGCCGTTTCGGCCCGAAAGCTCGGAGATTGGCGAGGTGGAGAGCTTGTGCTCGTTCAAAATCTCGACTATCCGGTGAGACTGATTGGTGACGATCACGATCCTGCACGCGTTCTCCAGCCATGTCTTGATCTGCTCGACCAGCGTGCCGATCTGGCCGCTGAACGAATCCATCGGCGAGGCCGAGATCGCCACCCGTTCCTTGACTGCCATCCAGGGCAAAGGTCTCGAAAGGAGCGAGAACAGCATATTCCGACCCCTCCGCCGCAGGACGTCCGCCGCCTCATCGAACGGTATCACATGGTCCTGATTCAGCGCCAGGGTATCTCCCCGAACGATCCGCGCCTGAAGCGATTCCAGCAGCTCCTCGTGAAGCTGCTCCCAGTGCGATTTGATCTGGTGCGGCTCGTCCAGGATCACTATGGCGCTCGCCGGGAGGTAGTCCAGCATGGAATACGCCCGCGGGTAAACCGTCGGGAAGTAGTACTCGATGCCGTTGAAATAGGCTTGATTGCGCATGCGGACCAGGTCATCCTCGATCTTGTTTCTCAGGCGCTCGGCGACTTCGGTTTCGCCCTCCGACTCCATCGTGGATGCCTGTGCCTCCAGGAGTTCGGTGAGGGCATTCGCCGCCTCTTCGGCCTTATCTTCATCCAGCAGCAGTTCCCGTGCCGGCGCAATGTCCGCATACTCCCGCTCTCCGGATGATCGCTGGGTCTCGACGTCGAACGAGCGGATGCTCTCGACCTCATCGCCGAATAATTCGATTCTTATGGGCAGGTTCTCGGTCGAGGGGAAGATGTCCAGGATTCCGCCTCGTCGGCTGAATTCCCCCTGCCTCTCCACCATGTCCGAGTGCTCGTACCCCAGCTCGACGAGCTTGAGCCCGTACTCGTCCAGGTCCAGCTCGCTGCCCTTCTCGATGCGCACCCGATGCTTCGCCATTGCCTCGGGTGGGATGGTTCGCTGGAGGACCGACGCGATTGGGGCTACGATGATACAGGGCTTACCGTCCAGAAGCTGTGACAATGCGGTCAGCCGCCTGCCGATGACATCGAAGTCGGTGTCGCCCTCCTGATAGATCATGCTATCGGCGGGCGGGACGAGCAGGAGGTCGCCGTTTCCCAGCCCCAGGGACGCCAGGTCCTCATAAAGCCGCTCGGCCTGCTCGTAGTTATACGTCACCAGGACGATCGGCCGGTTGAGTTCCTGTCGGAGGGCCGTGACGACAACGCTCTTCGCCGCCACCGCCAGCCCCTCGACCTGAATCCCAGGGCCCTCGTTGAGCGCCTGTCTCACTTGACGAAGCTGAGGCGAATCCCTCAGCAGTTTTAAGATCACATCTGTGCTCATGGTAAACGCCGAAAAGGGCTTTGGCCCGGCGACCCCGTGGTCACCCACCAAAACCCTGCCGAAAACATCTGATTTAGCTGTTAATTATACCACAAAAACCATGATGCGTAATGCGTGATTCGTGACCCGGAATTGACCGCCGGTTTTCGCGGACGAACGCGGATGACCGGAGCTTGCTTCTGCCTGCTTGGGTCTGATCATAGCCTGGGGATTCCATTCCCAGTGGCATTCTTGGCGGTGGGAATCCGGTATCTGGTATCCGGCATCGGGTATCGAGTATCCAGTATCCAGTATCCAGTATCGGGCCTAGCGGCCTTTCACAAACATCCCTGCCATGCGGCGGCTCATGCGGTCCCATACGGAGGGCTGGGGCAGGGGCTCGCTCGCGAACGGAGACGGCCCCGTGTCCGGGACGACGACCGCCACTTCGCCGGTCTTCACCCAGCCCAGCTTTCGGGCCTCTTCTTCCTTGCCTTTGGGAGTGCCGAGATAGGCAATGTCGCGCTTGAGGGCATTCTTCTCAGCATTCGCCTGGGCGATCTGCCGCTGGATGTCGGCGCGTTCCTTGGATTCGGTGTAGGAGATCAGATAGGGGCGGGCAGCCTTCATAACCGCTGCCCTAACGATGAAAGCCGCCAGACTGATGCAGATGAGCATCAGAAAGATCCGCACCCGAGACTTCCGTCGAACTCGTCTCACATTATAATGAACATACTTCTTGTCCCTGGCCATAGCCTCATCCCTGGAAAATGGGTTATAGGTTGTAGGTTCCAGGTTTTGGGGTTCCCTATAACCTAAAACCGAAAACCTACAACCTTTTCCCCTAAGACACCGCTTGTCCCACTATATGAACCTTGATCAGGTTCGTTCGGCCGGGTACTCCCGCAGGGACGCCCGCGGTCAGGACGACCATGTCGCCATCCTTCACGAGGCCCGACTGAAGCGCCCCCTGGACTGCCTCTTTGATCATGTCGTCGGTATTCGTGCTTGGCGCGATCAGCGTGGGGCAGACTCCCCACGACAGCGCAAGCTGCCGGCATGCTCTCTCGGACATCGCCGCCCCGATGATCGGCGCTTCGGGCCGATACTTCGACACCGCCCGAGCGGTCGCCCCTGATGAAGTCGGCGTGATAATCGCCGTCACTTCCAGGTCGAGCGCGATATCCACCGTCGCCTGAGCGATCGCATCCGTTACTGTCTTCGCTTTCGTAACAGCCTTTTCCTGCCAGAGTCTCCGGTAATCAAGCGAAGATTCCGTTTGGCAGGCAATCTTTCCCATCACGGTTACCGCCTCGACCGGGAACCCGCCGATCGCCGTCTCGCCTGAGAGCATCACGGCGTCCGTGCCGTCGTAAATCGCATTCGCCACATCCGTGACCTCGGCCCGGGTCGGACGGCGGTTGCGGATCATCGAGTCGAGCATCTGAGTCGCGGTGATGACCGGCTTTCCGGCGATATTGCACTTGCGGATGATGGTCTTCTGGACGCCCGGCACCTCCTCCAGCGGGATTTCGACCCCCAGGTCGCCCCTCGCAACCATAATGCCGTCCGCCGTCTCGATGATGCCGTCAATGTCTTCGACGGCCTCTCTCTTTTCGATTTTTGCTATCAGAAGGACTCGCCTCCCCGATTTCTTGATCGTCTCGCAAACGGGATCGAGATCCGCCGCCTTCCTCACAAATGACGCCGCCACCCAGTCAACGTCATTCGCCAGGCCGAACTCCAGGTACTCGATGTCTTTTTCCGTCACCGACGGCAGCGGGATGCTGGTGCCCGGCATATTCACGCCCTTGTGACTTCCCAGAGGCCCGCCGATGACGATCTTGGTGACAATATCGGTCTCGGTCGCCGACTCGACAAGGAAATCCAGATTCCCGTCGTCAACGAAAATGTGCTGCCCCGGCTTCGCCTGCCGAACGAGTTCGGGGTAGGGGAGGTTGACCTCCTCCGAATTGCCGATCACGTCCCTGGTAGTGAAGACAAATCGCCTGCCGGACGTCAATGTGATGGTTTCAGCCATCTTCCCGGTGCGGATCTTCGGGCCGGGAAGATCCTGAAGTATGGCGATCGGCGTCCCCTGCCGGCGCTCGATCTCCCGAATGTCCCTTATCCGCTGGGCATGCTCCTCTTTCTCACCATGGGAGAAATTCAGCCGCGCGACATTCATCCCCGCTTCGGCGAGCTGCCCCAGCATCTCCGCCGACTCCGTTGCCGGACCGATTGTGCAGACTATTTTCGTGCGCCTCATAGATCACATTGTAACTGCCAATCAGCCGCTAGTCAATCAAGCGGTGAAATCCGCGGGTGAAGGTTTCGTGGTTTCTTGCGTATAAGTAGTAAACAGCATTCTCGACTACGGAGGTACAGGTGAAGCAGAACAGATTTGGCCGGCTTATCCTTGTTATCGCCGGCATCTTCATCCTTTCGGGAATCGGCATTGCGGCCGAGTTCTCAGCGGACCTGATTCAGACCGGCCCCGGTACACTCAACAAAGGCAAGCTCTATGTGAAGGGCAGTAAGATCCGCGAGGAGATCAGCTTGGGCAGAAAGCAGATCGTTATCACTCGCAGGGACAAGAAGCTTGTTTGGACGCTGGACCCGGTGACGAAGACTTACATGAAAGTGACGGGCGCCGTCATCCGCGGCTTGAACGACCCAACAGCACGGGCAAGAATAAAGAAGATCGGCGTGGCGAAACCCATCACAAAGGAAAAGGTCAACGGCTATCTCTGCGAGAAACGCCAGTGGGTGACTAAGGGTGCGCCAAGCATGACGCTTACGGAATGGGTCTCTCGCGAATTGGGAATTGCGGTCAGGACCGAGATCAAATCGCCTAGGTCGGCACGGCTCCTCGAATACAAGAACATCAAGATCGAGAAAGTGCCCGACTCACTGTTCGAGATCCCAAAGGGCTATAAATCAAAGACCCCGCCGCCGGCCCCGAAGCAGAGGAAGCCCTAAACATCGGAGAAGGTTGTAGGTTCTAGATTTTGGGTTCTGGGTTCCCTATAACCTAACACCTACAACCCATAACCCGCCTGTTATGCCGGCTTCCTTATATTGTAGAACGCCAGCGCGCCTCGGAAGATCGCCTCACCCGCGAGCTCTTCCTCTATCCTCATGAGCTGGTTGTACTTCGCCACTCGGTCAGTACGTGATGGCGCTCCCGTCTTTATCTGACCGGCATTCATCGCGACTGCTACATCGGCAATTGTGGAGTCTTCGGTCTCGCCCGAGCGATGCGAAACGACCGCCGTGTAGTTGTACCTCTTCGCCATTTCCATCGCAGCGATGGTCTCAGTGAGCGTGCCGATCTGATTGAGCTTGATGAGGATTGAATTTGCAACCCCCATTCCGATACCCTTCGCCAGGCGATCAGTCTGTGTGACGAAAATGTCATCGCCCACGATCTGAATCTTCTTCCCCAGCTTCTCGGTCATCAGCTTCCAGGTATCCCAGTCGTCCTCAGCAAGGCCATCCTCGATAGAGATGATCGGGTACTTCTCGACCATGTTGGCGTAGAACTCCACCATCTCCTCGCCGGTCTTCATCATGTCCGACTTCCAGAAATAGTACTTGCCCTTCTCGCCCTTCTTTTCCGCCTCATCATAAAGCTCGGTTGCCGCCGGGTCGAGCGCAATGCAGACCTGCTCCCCGGGTTTGTACCCCGCCTTCTCGATGGCTTCCAGGATCGCCTCGACAGCTTCCTCGTTCGTCTTCAGGTTCGGGGCGAAACCGCCTTCGTCGCCAACCGACGTATTCAGCCCGCGAGCCTTCAGCACAGATCTGAGGCTGTGGAAAACCTCCGCTCCCATCCTGACGGCTTCCGTGACGCTCTCCGCTCCCACGGGCATGCACATGAACTCCTGAAGGTCAACGTTGTTGTCCGCATGCTTGCCGCCATTCAGGATGTTCATCATCGGCACGGGCAGCTCTCGGGCGCTCACTCCGCCGATATACCGGTAGAGCGGCAGTTGCAGAGAAGCTGCCGCCGCCTTGGCGATGGCAAGGGATACGCTTAGGATGGCGTTCGCCCCCAGCCGGGCCTTGTTCGGCGTGCCGTCCATCTCGATCATCAATTCGTCTAAGCCGACCTGATCGGTCGCATCTAGGTCAAGAATCTCAGTCGCGATCTCCTCGTTCACATTGCTGACCGCGTTCAATACGCCCTTGCCCCCGAATCGCGACTTGTCCCCGTCGCGAAGCTCGACCGCCTCGTGAGCGCCGGTGGATGCGCCCGACGGAACTGCCGCTCGGCCCATGCTGCCATCGGCCAGATAGACCTCAGTCTCTAAGGTCGGATTGCCCCGCGAATCCAGTATCTCTCGTGCGAGGACGTGTTCTATAGTTGTCGGCATTCCAAAACCTCCGTTGATGTGTTGTTTTTTCAGATCGTTTCGAATTTCGTGCTTCGAATTTCGAATTTGTCCAAGGGGATATATTCCCAACCCGCGATTATAACATGGCAACCGGGGGATTGCAAACTCGTCTAACGTCTGTCGGTTACGCCGCTCGTTTCGTTGATCGTCCTTCGGTTGAGTGCTTTGCCGTCCCACGATCTACGTAGGCCGATACGAGCCGCGCAACCCCAACCGCTCAACGTGAATGCTAGGGGGCTGG
>DASRZD010000182.1:0-2047 GCA_035686805.1 Armatimonadota bacterium | reverse complement strand
TCCAGGCACAGCGTCAACAGCACGAACAGACGTTGCGCGCTGTTGATCGCTGCGGTAGCCTGAGCCGCGGAGTAATAGGCGGGCGATGCCGCATCGCCGCATCGTGTCAATACCCGCTGCCGCAATGTCGAGAGGATCATTCAGTAGAGGAATCGCCACTACCGCTGCCGGCAGCGGCCTTTGGCACGTCGATCCCTTGGAGACGCAACCATTTCCGAACTACGAACGGATTTGTCTTGGCTGCCGAGCGGCCAATCAGTTGAGGCGCCCGGTAGGCCATGTATTCCCCAAGGTGGATAGTGGCGCCGGCAATTCCCTGGAGCATGTGCCACACGTCCCGCTTGTTCTCCCGGAGGAGTGCCGCTTTGAGGGCCGCCGGATTCCCTAGATCAAAATCCCATTCAATGAACCAGCCGACCTCTTCGTCGAAGTGGACGAGCGGTTGGGGCGCCGCGAACGCAGCCAGACCGCGGTAGCCGTATAGGGCTGTCGATTCCGGCCTCTCCAGTGGATTGTGTTCCCTGATTTTCTCATTGGAAAGGATGAAGAGATCTTTCCTGTGGAGATGCGGGAGCCACCCTGGACCGGCGAAAAACAGGACGCGATCCTCACGGATGGGATGATACTGCTCGGGCAGGAATTCGACAGGCGGGGCCACCTGATGAATACAGACCGCATCGAAGTTAAAGAGCGACTGCCGTTCTTTCCGGGTGAGATTTGGGATCATCGAAGAGTCCTCGCATTTCCGTGCCCCCTTCGTGCTGGTACATGAAGCCGATCACGCGGCGTTTCTGATCATCTATCGAACTGGCCCAGAGCCACTGAGGTATGCCGATGTAGTCCCAGCGCTGGCGGCCCTGCTGGGTGTAGAACCCAATGGCGTCAATCACGCGGATGGTAAGTGTTACTGGCTCGCCAAGGAGCCGAGCGGTGTAGAACTTACCATCTGCAAATGCGTCGCCAATGCTGTAGTCCACATCCCTCACAAGGCCGGCTTGCTGCGCGATGGCCGTGGTGAATGCGACGGGATTGCGGTGGCGGTCAGTTCGGTATTGCCGGTTCATGAGGTTTCCAGTCGAACGCTGATCTTCTCAAGCAGCGAGATCAAGCCCTTGCCGATCGGCTCTGCGAGATCCAGAGCGAGGTCGTCCCACCTGTCGATGTTTGCCTGGCTCATCGTTGCGCGGTTTGTCGCCGCGTAATTTATCGCAGCGACAATGACGGATTCGAGGGGAAGAGTGAGGCCAGCCTGGATCTTCAGATCGGTGATAACCTTCTCGATGTTGTTCATGGCACCACCCCCACCGGCTCCCACCACTTCGCGCTGAAAGAGCCATAAACCCAAACCACGAGCCGGTAGTTCTTGCCGTTCGCTGGGTTTTCACGGATGCTATCCGCTGGGACCGTTGTGGGCCATGTAATTAACAGGTTGCCATTGGGATTCCGTGGATCAACCGGTTCCCCGAAACCGTATGCCCCGTCCGGGGCGATCTCGCGTCTCGGCGCCTCGCATGGCGCAGCGATCGGTTCATCGGTGTAGATGAGCGCGGGAATCAGATACGTGCCGTAATCGGGATGGACCCGGACCTCGCCCGGCACCGCACGCATGGGTGGGACAGGACGCGGGTATGTGGCTTCGTAGACGTCCTTGTCGCGTGCGGGTGTGTAATTCAGACCCCAATCCCAGCACGCATGGTTAAAGCCAAGAAGTCCCCGGACGTTCGTATCATCGGCTAGCTGCTCCACGGACGCATACCAGCGCTCCACGATTTCACGCGACCAGTCCGCCGGGTTGGAAGACTGACCGAATACAGGCAGCAGTGTTAGTGCCGCCAGAACAAACAATGCAAATAGACGTTTCATTCGACTTACCTCCTAAACATTCTTATCGACAGCCGTGGCACGAGGAGCACTGACGGCACGCAAGGGCCGCGCCTAACTTTGGGAGACCTCGAGCCATGAAGGTCATATTCTCCTGTTTCTTAGCCATTGGTTTTTCGTAATCTGTTCGCGGCTGCCAGACACATTGAACAGATTCATCGTGCAG
>DASRZD010000181.1:0-4808 GCA_035686805.1 Armatimonadota bacterium | reverse complement strand
GAAAAGCCCCGGGCACCGTGCGAACATCCTGAATCCGGCCTTCCGCCGAGTCGGCATAGGCGCCGTCCGCGGCGGCTCCCACGGCATAATGTTCACCCAGGACTTTGCGAAGTGAGCGCCGTCTTAGCAAGCTCAAGTCTTTGACAACCGGGCCATTTTGTGCTAATATTTACCGCGTGTGAATACCCGAAAAGAGCGTGGCAGGCGACAGCCTGCCACTTAATATTGCGGCGTAATGAGTAACGAGTAATGCGTAACCGGGACGGCCTTACGGATTACTCCTTACGAATCACGAATCACGGATGACGAATCCGACGTATACATTTTAGGATTACCATGATGGGATTTGTAAACTGGATTTTCAGCGGGAATGAGCGCGAGATCGGCAAGCTTAGGAAGGTCGCCGAAATGATCAACGCCTTCGAGCCTGCCCTCGAGGCGCTTTCGGACGAGCAGCTCCGGGGGAAAACGCAGGAGTTCAGGGATCGGCTCGCCAATGGCGAGACTCTGGATGACCTGTTGACCGAAGCCTTCGCGGTAGTGCGCGAGGCGGCGAAACGTGTCATCGGGCAGAGGCATTTCGACGTCCAGATGGTCGGCGGAATAGTCCTGCACCAGGGGCGCATCGCGGAGATGAGGACCGGTGAAGGCAAAACCCTCACCGCAACTCTCCCGCTCTACTTGAATGCCCTCGAAGGCAAAGGCGCGCACCTGGTAACGGTCAACGACTACCTGGGCAAGTTCCATGCTCAGTGGATGGGCCCGATATACGACTTCCTGGGATTGAGCGTGGGCGCTCTCCAGGGCTCGAATGCCGAAACAGGCGAGATGGAGGCATCCTACATCTTTGACAGGGAGTACACGAACGAGGATGAGCCCGTCTACCCGAACCTTCGCCGTGTTGACAAGCGGGAAGCGTACCTGGCAGATATCACCTACGGCACGAATCACGTCTACGGCTTCGATTACCTGCGTGACAACATGGCCTTCTCGCGCGAGGAACTCGTTCAGCGAGAGCTTCATTACGCCATCGTGGATGAGGTTGACAGCATCCTGATTGACGAGGCTCGAACACCGCTCATCATTTCCGGCCAGGCCGAGCAGTCCACCGATCTCTACTACCGTATGGACCGCGTGGCATCCCGCCTGGTTCTCGAAACAGACTACACGATTGACGAGAAGGCCCGGACCGCCATGCTGACGGATGACGGCATCGGTAAGGTAGAGCAGGGGATCGGAGTCGAGAACCTGGCCGACGATCCCGAATTGATGCACCATGCCAATGCCGCCTTGAAGGCACGAACCATCTTCAAGAAAGACATTGACTACGTCGTCAAGGGCGACGGCGCGGAACGGCAGGTTATCATCGTTGACGAGTTCACAGGTCGCCTGATGTTCGGCCGCCGTTATGGCGATGGGCTTCACCAGGCCATCGAGGCGAAGGAGGGCATCAAGCCCGAAGCCGAGAGCCAGACCCTGGCGACCATCACTTACCAGAATTACTTCCGCCTCTATGACAAGCTCTCCGGCATGACCGGTACTGCTAAGACTGAGGAGGAAGAGTTCCGCAAGATCTACGGTCTTGACGTCGTCATAATCCCGACGAACAAGCCGATGATCCGGGCCGACAACCCGGACGTCATCTATAAGAGCGAGGAAGCCAAGCTCCGGGGCATTACCTTGGAGATCCTGAGGCTCCACAGCCGGCAGCAGCCGATCCTGGTGGGTACTCGGTCAATCGATATGTCTGAGCGCGTGGGCGAGCGCCTTCATCCGGACAGGCTTCAGTTGCTGGCGGCGACATTCGTCTTTCGGTCAATGCTGGAGGATACGAAGAGCATCGAGGGCGATACTCGCAAAGGCTACCAGCAGCTTTTGAACGCGAAGTTCGGCGATCTCACCCTCGGCCGATTGGTACCGATTGGACGAGCGGTCGGCGCTTCCATGGATATGCTCACCGACGACAATGTCAATCGGCTGGCATCCATTATGGAGGTTCAGGACTCTACCGAGATCAAGCGCCTGAGGGACTGCCTGGCGGAAGGCATCCCGCACAGCATCTTGAACGCAAAGTTACACGAGAAAGAAGCCGAGATCATCGCTGATGCAGGGCGGCAGGGAGTCGTGACGATTGCCACGAACATGGCCGGTCGAGGCGTTGATATCATTCTTGGTGGGAAGCAAGAGGGTTCCAGTCGGAATTTCGAGGCGAATGAGGTCGTTGGGGCAGGCGGACTGTTCATCGTAGGCAGCGAGCGCCATGAAAGCCGGCGAATTGACAATCAGCTCAGAGGCCGCGCAGGCCGTCAGGGCGATCCCGGCGCTTCGAGGTTCTTCGTCTCGCTGGAGGACGAGCTTTGGCGGGTATTCGGCGACAAGTCCCAGAGCCCGTGGCTGGCTTCGTGGACCGAGGACATGGCCATGCCCTCGAAGCTCCTGTCCAGGATGATCGAGCGCACTCAGAAGAAGATGGAATACCACTACTTCGAGATGCGCAAGCACGTGCTCCAGTACGATGACGTCATGAACGTCCAGCGCGAGGTTATCTATGGCCAGCGCAGGAAGATCCTGGAGGGCGTTGACCTCAAGCCGACGATTCTGGAGTACCTGGATAAATCGGTCTCCGAAGGCATTGATATGTACTGCTCGGAGCAGATGCATCCGAGCGAGTGGGATACCGGGACGCTCTTCGAGATGATGGATGAGGTCTTCCCTCTCTCGATCTATGCCAAACCCGACGACCTGAAGGGCAAGAAGCGGGCCGAACTGGAGGAGTTCCTCGGGGCAGTTCTCGATCGGACATACGAGGACCGTGAGAAAGAACTCGGCGCCGAGTTGATGCGCGACCTGGAGCGGCATATTGCGCTTCGGGCGATCAACAACAAGTGGATGGAGCACCTGGATGCGATGGACTACCTGCGCGAGGGCATCGGCCTGAGAGGCTATGCGCAGATTGATCCGCTGGTAGCCTATAAGAAGGAAGGCTACGACATGTTCCAGGAGACTATGCACAATGTCCAGGAAGAGATCGTGCGGCTGATCTATCGTGTTCAGGTGCGGGTGGACAACGAGCCGTATCGGAACCCCTATCGCAACGTTCAGATGACCAGCGCCGAATTAGCGCCGCCTCCTGAGTTCGGGGATGAGATGGGGGAGGATCGGCTGCTTCCAGGTCCACCGATGCCGGTAACGGCCCATCAGAGGAACAAGGTCGGCCGAAACGATCCCTGTCCCTGCGGCAGCGGCAAGAAGTACAAGAAGTGCTGTTTGTTGAATGAGTAGGGCTTGCGAGGTGTATAATGGCTTCGGCGGTGACGTCGAAAAACGGTATTGCCATCAGGCTGACAGACGAGCGCTGGGCGCATATAACGGAAGAGCATTCCGAGCTGGCAGGCTTGCGGCTGGATGTTCTGGAAGTGATCTCAGATCCCGAGCGAATCGTCCAGGGAGGATATGGATCACTGTTGGCGGTCAGGCAGACGATGTCGGGGAAGTTTCTTGTAGTTGTGTACCGAGAGCATGAGAGCGATGGCTTTATCATCACGGCCTTCTTGACAAGCCGTATTAGCTATCTGGATAGGAGGAAGCAGCTATGGCCGTAGCAGATATCGATGAATACTTGAAGCTTATTCCGGCGGTTCGTCGGTCTCCAGAGGGCTATCTCTGGTCATCGTATGACAAGGAAGCGGATACTCTGTATATCAACTTCAAGAAGCCGAGTCATGCTACTGATAGTGAGATCACTGATGACGATATCATCGTGCGATATGAGGGGGAAGAGGTCGTTGGCCTCACTATCCTTCATGCAAGCAAGCGGCAGATGGCCTAGAATCTAAAGTCTCCAGTTTGTTTTTGTGAGTTCCCTGAGGAGTGATGATCTTGTTACTGGATGTCAAAAAAGAAATAGATGCGCTGAACGAGCAGCTCAGCGAGCTTAGGGGGCATCTTTGACCTCGACAAGAGGCAGGATGAACTAAGACGGCTCGAAGAGCGCGTGGGTCAGCCGAACTTCTGGGATAACCAGGAGGAGGCTCAGGCCGTGCTCAAGCAGCTCAGCCAGACCAAGGAATTCCTTCAACCCTGGCTCGACCTCTGCAAGAAGCTCGAAGACCTCCAGGTCTTTGTCGAGCTCGCCTCCGAAGAGGAGGAAAACGGCGCCTATGTCGAGGAGATCGAGGCCGAATCGGCCGACGTCAGGAAGGCGCTTGAGAGCCTGGAGCTTTCGACCTTCCTTTCCGGCGAGCATGCTCGAAGCAATGCCATTCTGGAGATCAATGCCGGCGCAGGCGGCACCGAGGCCTGCGATTGGGTCGGGATGCTCCTTCGCATGTACCTCCGCTGGGCCGAGCGCAGGGGCTTCGAATCCGAGGTCATAGGCTCCCTGGAAGGGGATGTCGCCGGCTTCAAGAGCGTCACCATGATCATCCGCGGCCTGAATGCCTACGGATATCTGAAATCCGAGCGAGGAGTCCATCGGCTCGTGAGGATTTCGCCGTTCGATTCGAATAAGCGTCGGCATACGTCCTTCGCCTCGGTTGACGTCGTTCCCGAAGTCGCCGAAGCCGAAGAGCTTGAGATCAATCCCGACGACCTGAGGATTGATACCTATCGGGCCAGCAGCGCGGGCGGCCAGCACGTGAACAAGACCGACTCCGCCGTGCGGATAACGCATATCCCAACCGGCACAGTGGTTAGCTGCCAAAACGAGCGCTCACAGCACCGCAATCGCGACATGGCCATGAAAGTCCTGAAGGCCCGTCTGATGGAGCTGGAGCGCCGGGAGAGCGAGGCGAAGATGGCCGAGCTTC
>DASRZD010000180.1:0-4587 GCA_035686805.1 Armatimonadota bacterium | reverse complement strand
GCACCGATTGGCGACTACGGGAAGCACAAGTTCCAAGTAATGCACAATCGCACGAAGGAGGAATGACATGAAACTGGAGAGCCCATGGGAGCGGAGCGGTTCGACGAGTCTCGATTGATCGAGTTCCCACCCGGGAGAACGTCATCAGGTGGACCGCAGCGGAATCCGGCACCGACACGCTAATCGGAGGGGGAGGAGGCGGCATGAGCTTCAAGGATCAATTCTACGGCATCGTAAAGCGCAAGAAACGGGTAGAGGCGACTCTACCCCCACCACCCCCTCCTCCCCGCACGAAATGGATGCTCACGATTTGCCCCAAGTGCAAGCGCGTGAAGTGGTTCGGCGCATCGCTCCCCCGGGTCGTGATGTCAGAGGAATCGGTTGATCAACTGGTCCGAGTCCGGAAGTCAGCACAACCGAGCCAGCATTCACTGAATCGATCCGCTACTCAGCGCGTAGTAGTGAATGCACCACTTCGGCTCGTGCTTGGAAATCCGGAGGACAATCCCTGGCGCTGCAGGTGCGGGTGCAAGGACGGCCGCATGGCGGTCACGGCGACGGAGCGACTGGGGATAACTATGTTCGCGAGGTGGCAGGACATCAACCAGGGAGTCGTCACTACCTGAGTCCTGCCCCTCTCGGCGTTAGGTCACGCCTCCATGTTCGCTCCGCCACTTCATCGCAGGGACAGCTTGCTACAGACCAGGACGAGGAATACAAGCACAGTCCAGTCCATTCGGCCACTGACAACGGCCCAGATTCCGAAGCCCCAAGCTATCAAGACCATCAGGTTCAGAGGATTGTATGTTCGTCGTTCTCTGATCGGCATCATCAGGTCACACCTCCATGTTCCTTCTGCCACTTCGCCAGCTTCTTCTCGTGAGCTGACCATTCCTCTAGGGCCGCCATGATAGCGCCGCTCCGACTGCCCGGGAACTTTCGCACCGCCTCATCGAGGAGATACTGCTTCGATTCCGGCACGTAGATGAACACCGATTGCTGCCCGTCACGCGGGACCGGCAGGGAGACCCCTAGTGCCTGCTCCAGCTTGGCCTGTGTGTCCCTGTTTGGGACACGACGGTTGAGCCCCTTCTCAAGTTTGCTTACCACGGCGATTCCCACGCCTGATTCTTCGCTCAATCTACGCATAGTCCAGCCTTTGTTGCTCCTAGCAGTCTGAAGCACTTCTCCTACAGCATGTCTATCCCAATCCATTTCGCGCCTCCGATCCAGTTGTAGTCAGCGTTATCGCTTGTCTATCCCTTGTCCGGGCCTGCATTTGCCTGTACACTATCAACACGCAGAAACCGTAGACGGTGACGGCGTTTCAGGTCATTGACAAGTGAATAGATGTAGCGTCCCAAGATCCAGACAACTGCGGTCGCGAAGATGCTCGCGGCCGCAGCGGCAACGAGGTAGGATCCGTTCATGTATGGCTCCTGTCTTGGACTGTGACCATGTCTGCTCCTCTACAGCATGACGGTATCGTGAACGATCTCGATGTCGTCCTCTGTCACACCCACGTAATCCATTGTCTGCTTCTGCGTGGCGTGATTGAGCGCCGCCTGCACAATCGTGATGTCCTGATGGAACGTGACGATGGCGTGATATGCCCACGTCTTCCGCAGCGAATGGATGGCGATCTGATCTTGGATGCCGATCTTCTTCGCCTCCGCGCTGATCCGTCGAGCGATGTGCTCCCGCGAGTAGACCTCCCGCGTCTGCGAGTTGCGGAAGATCGGGTCGGTGCGCTCCGGCGCCGGGATGTTCTCGAGCAGGTAGGCGAGCGATTCCAGCACGTTCGGGTTGATCTTGATCCGCCGCTTCTTGCCCGTCTTCTGCTCCGTGAGCAGGATGTGATTCCGGAATTCGCGCTCGTCATCCATCCAGACCTGTGCCCAGGTGAGATTGCGGAGATCGCTAACGCGCAGATTGGTGTTCACGCCGACTCCGAAGAGAGCGTACCACACGGCCGTCTCTGGCGTCTTCAGGTTCCGCTTGATGCGGGCGATCTGTTCGAGCTTTCTGATGGGCTGCACCTTTTCCATCGCTATCACCTCTTGCACAGTATACAACACTGCATGTTCGAGATCAAGACAGCAGCTTGATGAGCTTCTTCTCAGCCTTCGACCAGCTGAAGTCACGACCCCAGTGCTCTACTCCGCCCACCTTGAGCGGGGAGAGATCGAACACGGTTGGGGCTTCGGCTGCAGGGGATGGTCCGTATGCGATGAAGAACTGGCCGCGGAGATCACGGGTGAGCTGGTAGAAGTCGCCTGATGTATCGTTCCGATAGGTTCGCGTCCGCCGGTTCACAGTGTCGGTCTTCTGAATCCGCTGACCGATCATCACGATTGGAGAGTTCCGGTGTTTCGCCAACCAGTTACGGCATTCAATACAGAAATCGCCGCGCGTGGATCCATCCGGCCATGTCATCGCTGTGAGGTAGCGACTCTCCTGTTCACAACCACTACACCTGTCCATCATCCGTTCGCCTCCTTCGCATTGGGGAAGATGATCGACGTCGAATCGCCTGGACGTGTCCACACTCGGAGGTCCCTCGATTCAATTCCGCCCATTTCCTTGAACCAGCTCGGCGGTACGTTCGCCTCTATCCCCACGATGTCAACGATGTCCTCGGCCATGGTTCGCCGGGTATCGACATCCACCGATATCCGCATGACGATCCCCCGCGGGAGCGCCACGAACTCGAGCATCTTGACTGCATCGCCCCGATCATTCATCGCTGGAATTCGCTTGCCGCAGTAGTACTCCGAGGCCCATAGTTCCGTTCTGTACGACGCTGACAAAGCATCCCAGGTGGCGACTCCTTTCATCGCGCCGTGCAAGATCAACGGTTGGTAGAGATACTCAGTTGCCATGATTCTCCTCCTGGATCTCTGACACGTGGACGAGGTGGCTGAGCATGCCAATCTTCCCATACAGCACCTCATCGTCGATGGGAACGGGATATGCCTGGAACGATGATCGCAGTGCGTAGACAAGCGCAGCAGGATTCCCATTAGCGAACATCCAAGAGCCACCCGAGACACGATCCCACCAATCTTCAACGAGGAACTCCGATCCGCCGAAGCCATCGACTTGCGGATGAGCCGCATCTTCGCGGATCCGCACTATCTTGCCCGCGTACTTGCTTGGTTCGTTATGCCGCATGATTCGCTCCTCTCATGCATCGTTTCGCCTTCGCCCGCTGATACGGGCGCCCTTTTCGCCTTCGCCCCCGTAATTTCACGGCCACCTTGTCATGCCGGCGTGTCGGTTCGCCGTCGCGGTTCATCGTTCGCCTACTCCTCGAACTGCTGCAGGAAGACGCGGAACTCCTCGACCTCGGGGATCGTTTCGGGTCCGCCGTCCTCCAACCAATCCGCCGCCGCGACGGACTCCATGAACTCGAGCGCCGCACGGGCCGCGACGAGTAGTTTCGCCTTCTCCTGCTCGAGCTGTTCAACCTGCGTCCGTAGCCGGTCGATCTCCGCCGGCAGTGGTAGCTTGCTCAATGTCCCTCCTTTCGCCTCAATCCGCCCGCCCCTGGATCCGCCTCCATGTATCAAAGGCTAGGGACGGGGGCTGCTCTTGCGCGTCCATGATGAAATCTCTCCATCGTAGATATCCGCATTCTCCGCCGGCACAATCTTGCCGAAGTGCCGGTATTGCTCAGGGGACGCGGGGACCTGCAGGGGGATGGAGTCATAGGTTGCCGGATCCATCCAGTATGCAGACTCCGCGCCGCCGAGGCCCCACCCGCCCTCTCTGAAGATCACCTTCACCCTGCGAGTACCCCCGAACCAGTGTCCCAGTGCAGAAACTCTTTCCGGTGTCGGCGCGTGTGTCGCTTGTTCGTTCATGCTCGATCACTCCTCCTCTGCCAGGGCGGGCATCCGTGTGCTGTTATTCCAGTTGGCATACCACAGCGCGATAGAACGTAGTGCCTCGATGTCGTCGGTGATTGCGGCATTGTGAACCCAGCAAGGGCATCCCCCGGCTTCAACTGCTTTTCGCAGTCCCTCGTACTCGTTGCACGCCTTGACGATGTAGGCGGCGGTCTCTTCGGTGTTCGCATTTCCGATGTGGATGATCCCGCTTCCGGTGTCCACATAGATTGACAGTCCGCTCCTGCTCCACGGCGTCGCTGTGTGTTTCGCTTGTTCGTTCATGTCAACCTCCTTGGATGTCGCTTACGCCCCATGTCAGCCCCGCTTTGCTTGCTGCCCCCCTTCAAGGGCGCTCTTGAACCGCAAGGCCCATCCTCGAGCCTGGATGGTTCCGGGCGTCGTTCCGCCTTCGCCTGAGTCTCCAAACACGAAGGCGATGAACCCCCGTGCAGTGTCGGCCAGGCCGTCGAAGGTAGAGAATGCCTGCGTGATGAACTCGGCGTTCCTATCCCTCTGAGCTCCGCCGATTGGCTTTCGCGTGTCGTCGTTCGCCTGGCAATCCGCTACGCTCTGCCCTTGCTGGTTCATGAGGTAGCCGTGATCATTCCGAAGCGGCCCCGGCGTATGTTTCGCCGTCTCGTGGAAGCAGTAGGTCAGCGGACACGGTTCGCCGTTCTGTCCGTAGTGCAAGCAG
>DASRZD010000179.1:0-8516 GCA_035686805.1 Armatimonadota bacterium | reverse complement strand
TGCCCCGCCTGCTGCCCTTGCTCGATGAATCCGAAGTCGTAGCTATAAGTATCCGCCCGTAGGTCCGGCCCATCCGCCTCCAGCTTGGGAAAAGCCTTCTCATCTTTCGCCACCAGCAGCGCAAAGCCGGAATACCTAGCTTTGAAGGCATCCAAGGACATAGTCTGGCTTTCTACAGAGGGATCTATTATCCTTAGGCCATCTGGACTGGTCTTTATGGCGACGAAGTGGTCTCCCCAGAGGTAGGCAACCGCCGGCACTCTGAGCTTTGCCAGGTCATCCGTCCCGATCTTCATCCCCACGGCATGCAGACCCTTTGCCTCCGTCGCCTTAACCAAGCCAGCCATTGTGGTGCCGTACTCATCCTTGCCTGAAAGCTTGGCTAGCTCGTCAACGCTGGCATTGACTCCCAGTTGCTGGTAGGCTACAAGTAGGCTCTTTGGCCCGCAGAAGGTGTCCTCACGCCAACAACGTATGCAGTCGGAGGACGCGGGCCTTGTTATCGTCAGGAGGCAAGCCAGCATTACGTAGGGCCGCAAGTTCAATCGGGTCACTTGCGGCCCGTGTACTTGGCGCTTGCAAAACCCGGGATCAAGGAGCTTTGTAGGTGGCATCTAGAGTCTCGTCCCATATACGTGTTCCGGATGGCGGATGAATGGCCAGCTCGTCATCCTTGACATCGGGGTTCAGCTTATACGTAGGATCATAAGTCAATACAGTGTCCATCATTTTCATAGGCTCTTTGCCAGATTCATCAATCTGCCACTGCTGCATTGTCCACTTCGCTGGCCCCCATATGCCTCCACCGTAATCTCGCACCTCGGTTATTTCTTCCTCGATCAAGGTCCACTCTTTATACTGGCTTCCGATAACCCAGTGCTGAGCCTTGGGGATGGTGAACCCCTTTTCCGGGTTAACCCAATAGACGAACCTGCGGGTTGCTACCTCACCCTTATCAAGCTTGATAGGAAATTCCCGCTGTATCACGATGCAGTTGTCGCCATTCAGGCTCTCCCGCCGCACTACTTTCACCCCAGTGTCAGGAGTCCCTTCCTCGCGTGGTGGACCTGTTTTCCCAATGTCGTACAGCCCATGGCCGGACATCGCTATCAACCGGCTACAGGTCCGATGCAGCCCTCGCAGTTGAGGAGCCTTAGACTCGCCGGTACCTGTCTTGGTAACTGTATTGACCTCGTGGTCATATTCTGTGAACGCTGTTCCGTCATACGAGAACTCGTCCACAAGCTTCTCCCCTGGCTTTATGAGGCTTTTCACGAGATCAGGAGGGGCATCCGGTGGAAGGGCATTCTGCACATACGTCTTCTCCCGCAGAACCTTATACCGGTCACCGACAAATACGACAAAACACTTACTATCCGTTTCCACCACTCCATTCTTGCTTCGCACCCACGCATCAACAGTAAACCCACCTTGGCCGCTCTTGACCAAGGAGAGCGCGTTCCTGCACCCGGCGATGGCTAACTGCAGCAGTTCATCGTCGGATTGAGCCAGGCAAGCAGAAGAAACAAGCACCAAGAGCAAGATTGACAGGGCGGTTGATCTTGTCATACTCCATCCACTCATTATAGTCTTCATTTGTTAGTCCTCCTTCTCGTGACTTGGCAGGGAGCAATCCGCATTGTCATAGACATGCAAGATAATCATTAGTATGAACCGCAGTGCCATCGCCTTCACACCGGTACAAGTATTCACCTGGTGGTCCTGGGCACATGCAACCTAGAAGCCATCCACACCCCATGGGATATGAGCAGTAGATGCTCCCAAATATATCCTCGACACAACTGGCGACTTCCTGAGTAGCGGTAACCGATGGACAATTCAAAAATCCAGGCTTGCATACAAACTCCTCGCACCCCTCCCCCGCGGAGGTTCCGCACGTCCACGGCCAATTGCATTCGCCCGTTGGGCAACATCCACCCCAAAGAGCCCCCATGTCTCTATCATCCAGGACAGGACGCCCGACCGCAGGCACCGCAGCCAATAGGAAAGCCATCATTGCAGATAAACAAGCCATAACTAGCCAATTTCTCATCATAGTGTTCCTTTCCCGGTTTCATAATACCACCCTATAAGAAGCCACGCCATCCAGAGTCTGCATTGTGAGTTCACGCCCTGGGGCCGGGTTCTTGGAAGGCGACCCCTACTCGCCCTGTGACCATAGATACAGCGAGCCTCTTGCATTTTTCCCAGAGTCAGTGCTCGGATACCTATCAGATACCTCCTGCATCAACCGTCTGGCCGCATCCTTCAACCCAGTTTCCCAGTAGCACAGAGCAAGACCATACATACTGCTAGCTCGCAACTGTTGAGGTAGATCAGCTTGATGCATCACCTCCTTATATACGCGTTTTGCTTCTACATAATCGCGTGCCTTGTAATAGTCATCTCCCGCCTGGCAGAGCCACTCCAGACTACCGGCATCCCTTGCCCTCGTCTCCAAGACCGAGGCAGCTTCGTTGAGGTCTCCCATCCTGTTGAACGCTTTGTACATAAGCTCCCTGGTTGTAGGGACGAGAGCCGACTTCTTCCCAGCAGCAACCTGGGCAAGCAGCTCTTTCAGAGTGGCTACACAGCCTGCGTCATCCTTCGGGCCGTAGAACAGCACGCCACCCTTCACGAGCAAGTGTTCGTCCCATAGGTCGGGTTTATCCTTGAAGTAACTCTCTATCATCTTTAGCGCCTGGTCGCCCTTACCGAGGTTGAACATGCACTGGCCCAGGTATATCTGGGACTTTCTGATCTCCCATCGCCTATCTGATGACTTCATCACCCTCTCGAACAGAGGCGCGGCCTTTTGGTAATCCTTTCTTGTCAAATAATACCATCCGAGCCGCCATTGCCAGGAGGATTCGCCCGGGTAATCCTCAAGGAGCTTCTCTGCCAGCGGGACGCCCTTATCCAATGTGCCGGTGTTGTCATAGCAATCGAGCAGGGCCTTGAAAATGTCTTTCGCGTTCCATGCATTCTTTGGAACTAGCTTTGCGGCCTGTTCCAGGTATTCAATCGCCTTCTCATACTCTTGCCGACCCTGATAGCATCTTCCCATTTCGAAATGCCACTCGTATGCTCTACTGGGATAGTCCTTGACCAGTTTCCGGGCAAGCTCCTCGGCATCGGTCCACTGCTTCCTCTCGATATAACAATGCAGGAGACGTCTGTTTGCATCTATCATCTCAGGCGAGTTTTTGGAAATCACACCAAGTTCGACCGCTTTCTTCAACTTGGGAATCGCCTTTGAATAATCATGCCTCCATACATGCCGTCTCCCCACAACATAGTAGAGCCTCCAGGCGTCGGTCTGATACTCGCTAAGGAGTTCATTCCGGAGGGCGAGACATTTTTCGAAGTCGCCATTGGCGAGGTGGCAGTCCATGATCCAGGCTTTCACTTCCCTGTCGGGCGCTATGGAATTGGGATAACCGGCGAGCAGCTTGTCAAAAGACTCTATGGCTTTAGCCCATTTCTTGGTCACCTTATAGCACTCTCCCAGCATTTGAAGAGCCTGCGGTGTGGAAGTAGGGTCGGAGGCGACTATCTTGTCCAGGATGGGGATTGCGTCTTTCTGCTTGCCCTGGCTGATGAGAGCCTTGGCGGCATCAAGGGGAGGCGTCGGACAAACGGTCACCGCGAAAGCGGAAACTGCCATGAGCGTGAATAGCAGCGAAACAAGAACCGCAATTCTCATTTGATCCCCTCCCAGGGGGAACAACTGTAATCGGACGGTATCTACTGCAACTGAGCTTGTACAAGACAATTATACCACACTTCAAACGCATGTTTATGGCCCCCCCGAAATATTCGTGAAGTTTTCGTGAACGTGCTCACAGCCTCTTGTGGAAGCTGAGGCCGCTCAGGCTCAGGATAATGAACCCCAGGGCGGCCATCGGGAGCACCTGATTCCACATCAAGGCAATGCCGGTCCCCTTGAGGAATATTCCCCGAACGATGACCAGGTAATAGCGCAGAGGAATCAGATAGGTTATCCACTGGATGAACTGCGGCATGTTAGCGATTGGGTAGAAGAAGCCGGAGAGCAGGAAGTTCGGGAACATGATGAAGAAGATCGCCATCGTCGCCTGCTGCTGGTTCTTGGAGATGCTTGAGACGAAGAGCCCTATGCCCAGAGCCGTCATCAAGAATATGCCCGATAGCAGCAGCAGCAACGCCACGCTCCCGAGAATCGGAACCTTAAAAACCTGAGTCCCGACCAGTAGGACCAGGAACACATCAATGTATCCGACGGCGGCATAGGGAAGCACTTTGCCGATGATAAGCTCATACCGGCGGATGGGTGTGACGATCAACTGCTCGATGGTCCCTCGCTCCCGCTCCCGAACAATCGAGAAAGTCGTGAGGTTCATGGTGATCTGGAGCATTATAAGGGCGATGATACCGGGCACCATGTAATTCCGGCTTTCGAGAGTGGGGTTGTACCAGACGCGGATTCGCGGATCAACGCCCACCTGCGGAAGCCGGCTGAATCGCTCTGTGAGAATGTCCTGGGAATATCTGCGGAAGATAGCCTGAAGATATCCGAGTGCTGTGGTGGCGCTGTTCGGGTCGCTGCCGTCAACGATCAACTGAACGGGGGCAGGCACTCGGCGGCTCAGATTTTTGCCGAAGTCGGGAGGGATCACGAGGGAGACGGTGGCATCACCGTCGTCCATCAGCGTATCAATCTGCCGGAGAGCGGATGGGTAGTAGTGGATGGTGAAGTAACCGGACGACCGGATCTCACCGATCAACTCCCGACTGGCAGGGGTATGGCTTGCGTCGTAGACGGCGGTTGGTATGTTGGAGATAGTCGTGCTGATGGCATAGCCGTAGATGATGAGCTGGAGCACGGGGGCGATCATGATCATCGGGAGCATGCGCCGATCCCGCCGGAGTTGGAGGACTTCCTTATGGGCGATGTCAAGAATTCGTGAGAACATCTAGTCTAGCTTACCCATCCCTATCCATTCTAGACGCTCTCGATGGAATAAGTCCAGCCAGGCTGCCACTTCCTCGGTATGCCGGCCAATTCGTCAAGGGGCGTGTCGTTGATCCAATGCTCCAGTGCATACCAAGTTGCACTGTGGCCGATAATGAGAACAGTCCTCCCCTTGTATGACTGAAGCACCTCCTCCAGGAAGCCCCTCACCCTATTGACTGCTTGCTCGCAGCTTTCACCATTCGGAAAGGGACGGCTGATCCGTGAGAGCTTCTCTGAATCCACCTGCTCCCTCGGAAACCCGGACAGATCGCCGTAATCCCATTCTCGCAATCGCTTATCTCGGATAATAGGCACATCCTTTTCTCCAAAGGCGATCTCCGCTGTCAGACAGGAGCGCTGAAGATCGGAGCAGAAGACTGCGTCAATCTCCTTCATGGCATAGCGCTCTCCCAATTGGGCAGCCTGCAGGAAGCCGGTACCAGACAAGCCGGGGTCATGATGGCCCGAAGCGAGGCCTGACTCGTTGTCTACTGATGATGCATGGCATTCGAAGAAAACATTGACCACAGGATTTGCCTCTGTGTCAGTCTTTTGCTCTGCGAATATAGGCCTGAACGCCGGGATATGACTTAAGCAATGCTCGTCCTTTCTCCTCACCCAACATGCTGAGGGCGGTTGAGAGGCCATCGGAAGTGACTCCGTTTGGGGCGATGATGGTCACGGCGATTCGATTGGTCAGCCCGAGGCCGGTCCTGGGGTCAACGATGTGCGAGTATCGCTTGCCGCCGATCTCGACGAACTGCTCGGTGTCGCCCGATGAGGAGACGGCCTTGTTTTCAAGCTCCATGGTCTTGCCGGCAACCTGGATCTCCCAGCCATCAGTTCCCGGAGGAGACTTGCTCACGACTATGTCGCCGCCCATTTCCACCAGGGTGCTTTCGATCCCCTGCTCTTTCAATGCTCGGATGGCTTCGTCGCAGGCATACCCCTTGGCGATGCCGCCCAGATCCAGTTTCATGCCGGGCACCGCCAGTCTGACGGTCGAGCCCTTCGGATCGATGGTCATCTTCCGCCGGCCGACGAGTCTCTTGGCGGCAATTCGCTCGGCGGGAGTAGGGAGTATGCCCGACTTGCGTGCCGTTCGCCAGAGCTTAACCAGCGGCCCGACGGTCACGTCGAATGCCCCTCCCGAACGCGCTGACAAGTACTGAGCATTGAGAAGGATATGAAGGAGCTCCGGGCTGACCTTGACCGGCGGCCCGCCGGCCTCCCGGCAAAGCCTATTGAGCTCGCTGGTGGGGCGGTAGTCGCTCATGATATCTTCGAGGGCCGCAATCCGCTCGAATGCGGCAGTAGCCGCCTTTTGAGCGGAGGCTTCATCCTCAGCATAGAGCACGATCCGCGCCCTGATCCCCATCGCGACCTGCGAGTACTCGAAGCGGTGGGGGGCGGCAAAGCACGCCGCCCCGAGTAGGGCAACCAAGACTAATGCTATGCTTGGCGTCCTTGACAAATCAGGCTTTCGACCACTGATCGCGCAGGAACTTGACAGACTTCGGAATCTCGACATCCCGGTCGCCGATGACTCCGCACTCGAAGCTGCAGAAGTCCTGGTAGCCGATCATCTTCAGGCCCTTGAAGCCATTGGTATAGTCGCGCTCGTCCTGGCCGGGCAGCTTGCGCTTGATGGAGGCCAGGTGCACGTGATGGAGCATCGCGCCGGCGGAGATAAACGCGCCCATGTCGCTCGTTTCCTCGATGTACATGTGATAAAAGTCGCCCATCACGCATGCGCCAGGATGGTTGGTATCACGGGAGATGGACGCCGCATCCGCAACGAGACGCACGAGCCATGTCTCTTTCCGGTTAAGCGGCTCCAGCAGCAGGCGAGTTCCGTGCTGAACGGCGAATTCCGCCAGCTCGGGGAGCTGGTCCAGGAGGACCTTCCGAGCCTCGACGTGATCGAGCTTGGTTTGCCCGTTGAAGGCGGGCACGAATATCAGGCCGGTCGAGCCGATCTCGCCCGCGGAGACCAGGATCGCCTTCATGCTGTTGCGGCATTTCGCCCGCACTGACTCATCATCGCTGGCCAGCGCGCCTTCGAATCCCGCGCAGATGGCGCTCGGCTTGAGCTTCGAGTTGGCGAGTGCGGCCTTGATATCGGGGATTCGGTCTGCAAGGCCTCGTCCGCTGAACTCAATGCCGTCAATGCCCCACTTCTCCATCTTGGCGAGCTTCTCGGGCAGATCTTTGCCGGGGACGATCCCCTCCTGGCTGGATACTTTGAGCTGGGATTTCGGCAATTTGTCCTTCGCCTCGGCCGGGACGTCAACTGCGAGTGCGGCCGCCCCCATGGCACCTAACGTAATCAGTTCACGACGGTTGATTTTCATGGAAACCCCCAATCTAGTTATCAGTTATCAGTGATCAGTAATCAGTTGGAGCTGGGTCACTGGCACTGATCACTGTTTACTGGTCACTGATCACTTTGCTATACGAACGGCGTTCTTCCCGGTACGGCGACCGGCGGGACTGCAATCGGACCAAGCTCCAGCTTAGCGGGCGTCAGGTCTTCTTTGGAGTTCAGCGCCTGGTCCCACGAGATTTCCTGACCCGTGTAGGCTGACATCCGCCCCATGATGGCGGTCAGCACGCTCTCTGCGATGCGCTGGGCCTCGTTCAAGGGCTTGCCGTCCCGAATGCTCTTGATCAGGTCGGCGTGCTCCTGAACCGTTCCACTGGGATTCGGCCCTTCGTACTTCCATTCGGTCGCACCCCTAATCATACTGCCGCAGTTGGACGTGCCCTTGGTGCCGGCGACCCTCTCGGAGACATTGTTGCAGCAGCCGTCAATCTGGCGGCACATGCTCATCATGCGAGCGCCGTTCGGGTATTCATACTCGATGGTGAAATGGTCGAAGATATGCCCATAGGCCGGGTCGGTGCGAACCTGCCGCCCGCCCATTCCGACGGCCTTGATCGGATGAGCCTGCATCGCCCAGTTGATGACATCCAGGTTGTGGACGTGCTGCTCGACGATGTGATCGCCGGAGAGCCAGGTGAAGTAGAGCCAGTTCCGAATCTGCCATTCCATGTCGGTCCACTCCGGCTTGCGGGCATGATTCCAGAGCCCGCCCTGATTCCAGTAAGCCTGAGCGGAGATGATCTCGCCGATCGCACCCTCGTGGATGCGCTTCATCGTCTCGACATAGTTGAGACTATGTCTGCGCTGAGTGCCGGTTACAATGCCCAGGTTCTTCGTCTTCGCCAATTCGCCGGCTGCCATGACCTTTCGGACGCCAGGCGCGTCTACCGCGACAGGCTTCTCCATGAACACGTGCTTGCCGGCATTGACGGCAGCCTCGACGTGTGTCGGCCGGAATCCCGGCGGGGTGGCGAGGATCACCATATCCACTCCGCCTGCGATCACCTTCTGGTAGGCGTCGAAGCCCGTGTAGCACTTCTCCGGGCTTAGGTCCACCCTGCTTTTCATCTTCTCGTCACCGGTAAGTCGGCCAAAAAGGCCGTCAACCCGGTCCTTGAAAAGGTCCCCGAGGGC
>DASRZD010000178.1:0-2190 GCA_035686805.1 Armatimonadota bacterium | reverse complement strand
TATCTGGAGAGAGACTGCGCAACCTTGTGTTGCGCGAGGTTCTTTTCCTGAGATGGCGATGGAGCAGGTTTCGATTGTGGAGCAGTAGGTATGTATAGAGTAGGAGATGGAATAGGAGATGGAGATGGAGATGGAGATGGAAGGCTTTCGTTCTGGTTATCGTTTGGTTCTTCAAAAATAACCTTTTGGTTTCTGCTACCCTGTGGCCTGCCCCCCTTGCGCCCGTTCTCGGATAGTTGTTCTCGCCGTTTTGCTTGCTTTTCTCGCTCTTTCCACAGTCCGTTTGAAAATAACCTATTGGTTTCTGTAACCTGTAACAAAGGTCTGTGTTTAAGCATGATCTCGGCTTTTGCACGCTGCCAGAGCTCTAGGGGTGCGCCTAATTCGGACGATATGTACTCATCATCGTCAGGGATGGAGCATGTTTCTTGGTGCTGCATCCATATCACATCAAGCAGTTCTCGGTAGACTCCCTTGGCCTCCCATGTTAGCCGGCGCATGTCGAGCATCGCCTTGTCCGGATACCATTGATACGCCGGTGATTTATTCATTGTGATCCTTAAGAAGTGGGCCACCCCGCGGGAAGGAGTGAGCAACCCTACGCCGAGGACGGCGATTAGGGTGGCCCGTATATCGTCGTTAATATCCAAGTCGGACAGCGAGGTTGCGGGTCGCGTCCACGTCCTGGCGGCAGTACTCCCGGCATAGTTCACGCTTCTCATTGCCACCAGCCCACCACTTGAAGAAGTCTTTACCCTCGACAGACCCCTCCTTGACGGGGATCCCCATCGCGCCGCACAGGTACTTCAGCGAGATATACTCGCCCTTTACCCCGAATGCCCACATCTGCATAAGGTCAATGAAGATGCTGGGGTGGTAGTGGCTGATGTCCAGTCGGAAGCACGGAAATACTTCGACTCCAAGGATCAGCGAACGCTTGATCAGAAATGGTACATCGAAGTTGTTGCTGTTGAATCCGATGACCATATCCCGGTCTCGGGTCATCTCTCCAAGCGTATCCCAGAACTCGCAGAGAATAGAGATCTCGTCGTTGGTCTCGCCCCCCTCGATGATCTCCACCGGATTGTCCTCGGTGCAGATGCCGATCATGGCAACGCGGCCGGTCTCCGGTCGCAGCGCAGCATCCTCTCCGGTTTCCCATGCGACAAGGGCCTCGTCGTACTTGTCCTTGCGCTTGATTGGATCCTTGAGGTTGCCGTACTTGATGGAGTCTTCGGTGGGTTTAGAGAACATGCGCTGCTCCTTTGGGAGCGGGATGGTCTCTATGTCAAACACGTAGTGAAACTCTTGCAACTTTATCATGATCACTCCTTCCATTGATTCTCTTGAGTTATATCTTACCCGCAACACTACGTCAACCTTAAAACGGAAGGTGTTGCTCGGTGTCTGGTGCCCCTGCATCATCATTATTGACTGTGTCGGCTCGTTCTCCCAGCGAGCTGATAAACTGGACGTTCATGGCAATCAGCTTATGCTTTGATCGCTTCTCTCCGTCCTTCTCCCACTTGTCCAGACGCAGGTATCCGTCGACCAGGACACAGAACCCCTTGTCAACGTTGGACAGTGCCTGAGCTGTCTTGCCCCAGATCACTGTATCGATGTAGCACACCTCGTCTTCCTGTGGTTGACCGTCCTTCATCTTCACCTTCCGGTTCACGGCCAAAGTCACCTCTATGACCGGCGTTCCTGCAGGAGTCGTTCTTAACTCTGGTGTCCGTGTGAATCGTCCCATCATTATGACTTTGTTCAGGTTCGGCATGGTAGTTTCAGCTCCTCTCATTCTGCTGCATTGAGTTGATGCGCGCCCGAAGCCCGATGACCCCGGCGCGTAGATGCCCGCGTAGCTCCTTTATGGCCTCCGTTGCGGCGTCGCTCGATACTGCCGGCAACTGGATTCCGCACAATGCCTTGTCCAGTGCCTGAAGTTTCACCACGTCCGGCGCCGACAACCGAGCCTGCGCTGCCTTTGCCGCGGCTAGTTCTGCGTCACGCTTGGCCTGCTCCTTGGCCGCCGCTTGCTGTGCCTCCTTTCTTTCCCGTTCTGCTGCCGCCCGCTTAAGTGCATGCGCCTCAGCCTCAGCCTTTTCACGAGCAGCCCTCTCCGTCTCTGCCAGTTTCCTATCGGACTCAGCCTGAAGGCGTAGCTTTTCTGCCTCGGCTGCAGCCTTT
>DASRZD010000177.1:0-3375 GCA_035686805.1 Armatimonadota bacterium | reverse complement strand
AGGCGGGATTGTGGAGGCAACTGGCTGGCTAAAAATGAGGTCAGGGGTTGGGAAGGGCATGGATGCCAAGGCAGTGAATCGGGGGCTTGATCTTGCCGGGAGAGCGGAAAATCGAGGAAATCTGGGTAGAGGTATCCCGTTAAACCCATCTCACAATTTAAAAATCAGGCGTGAATCTCCGTAGGGATTAGTGGGCCGCTGGTGAAAAGTTGACAAATGGATCAGGGAAAGTTAGCCTGCCTCCATGCCTCGAAAAGTCAGAGTAGATGCGCCCGGAGCATTGCACCACATGCTTATCCGGGGGATTGAGGGCAAGCCCATATTTAAAGACAAGATCGACTATGCGAACTTTATTGATCGGTTGAGCAAGGTTCTTGTAGAAACTGGCACTGACTGTTTTGAATGGGCGTCGATAACTGATCACGCCCATTTTCTTTTTAGAACTGGCATGGTTCCGATTTCCACCGTCATGCGAAGACGGCTCACAGGTTATGCTCATTTGCTCGAGATGGTTCGCTATATCCACCTCAACCCGATGCGGGCCGGTATCATTAAAGATCTGGGCGGGATATTTTGATCTGGATTCCAACATATGGACGTTGCCAGGTGGGGGGAGAAAAGTTTCACGAGCCAAGTCGATTTTTTGAGTTCTGGCAATCGACCTGTTTGGATATTCAGGTGCTGAAGTTGCCCGGGCGTTGAGCCTTACCCCTTCCGCCGTAAGCAAGTCGGTAGCCGAAGGTCGAGAAGGCGAACTTGCCAGAGTAATTGAAAGTTATCTGATGACGCTGCTTGAGAGACAGACAGAGACTGTGTAGCCCCAGAAAAAATGCATTATTCATCTTTTCACGAGCGTTCCTAACTTCCCACACTGGTCTGGATACTACCGCGGATATCATCAAAGAAGGGCGTCCGGCCCTGCTCAACGCAGGTCGCCGCATAAAGGTACATTGCTGCCGACCAGGTCTGCCAGTCCTGCCCCTGCGGCGTGCCGTCCTGGGCGCGGAACCACTCATTAAAACCAAAGGCCACCGGCTTTTCCCTGGCGGGACTCACCAGTTTGGTCAGGGCCTGTAGTCTCTTCCTGGCTAGCCTGTGCCCGCCCGCCGCGACCAGGGCCGCCACATAGAAGCCGCAGACAAAGGGCCAGACACCGCCGTTGTGATATTCGCCGGGTCGGTTGTACCTGGCGTACCTGGGCTGCCAGTCGGGATCTTCCGGGCGTATGTAGGGAAAGAAGTTCGGAGGAAGATCCAGAGCCAGTTCGCCGCGATCCCGCAGCACTCCACACTCTCGCTCGATCCACGTTACCAGCGCCCGCGCCCTGGTGGGGGAGGCGATGCCGGAGAGGATCACCAGAGAGTTTCCCAGCAGGTCGAACCGTTCACTTCCGTACACCTTATAGGACCAAAGGGCATAATAGGGTTTGCGGCGAAGTTTCAGACCTTCGTGGACGTGCCGATGTTTGACTTCGGCTGTGATCGTGAATCGAGTCATTAACTGCCGCAGACGCGAGGCCTTTTCGTGCTCATTGAACAACCGCAGGTAACTGTAAACGATAGTGTTGACATAAAGCCCGTATCCAGCGACCCACTGCTCGTCGCGCCAGTCGCTTGTGGGCAGTTGGGCAACCATCACGCGGTCTTCGGGGCTTTGATAGTCCATCCATCTCATGCCCCTGTCAGCCGCTTCGGCGAGGAAGTCCGCCTCGCCGGTGGCCCTGCGAAAGCACCCAAGGGTCAGCAGGAACAGTGGCGTGGTGTCGCTGGCTCCCCGATCCTCCGGGTCGTGAACCAGGGACGAGATATGCCCCAGGTTAGACTGGTTCTTCGCCAGAACCTCCAGGACGCGACGAAGCCGTGATATAAGCCGTTCGTTACCGGATGCGAGGATGCCGAGACCGGCGATCATGAGGTCACGCGTGTAGGGCTCGGGATAGCCCCATCCGGCGGTTCGTGGTAGGCCATAGTATGGCCCACGGGCGTTATGGAGAAGAACCTCCAGTGCCGCGTTCTTGGCCTCGGTTGTGGGGTCGCTTCGTTGTTTCTTCATATCAGGATATCCCCAGACGGTCAGTCACTATTTGAACGAACTTTCTTGCTACAACACGGTAGTCAAAGAGCTCGACGACTCTCTTACGCGCCGCCTGTCCGAAATTCTGTCGCAGTTGGGCGTCGTCCATGAGGTCCATCATATAGTTGGCGATATCGTGAATGCTGGCGCGATAATCCGCTGTGCGAGCCTTCTTGAAGACCACGCGGTGCCCGGGCTCGTATCCTTCGTCTTGGCCAAGGGTGGTTTCCTTGAGCCGTATCTCCTGGGCGACTCCGGCCAGGAAGGCGGTCTTGCCGTGGACCAGCGTGTCCAGCATGGCCATGGCCTTGATGCCGATGACGGGTTTGCCGCACGCGCCGGCCTCTACCTGGGGCATGCCGAAGCCCTCCAGTCGCGACGGCGCCGCGTAAATGTCGCAGGCCGCCATCAGGTAGGGCATGAAGTTCCGCGAGAGCTTGCTGGCAGTGAAGACCACGTTCTTCTCGATTCCAAGGTGAGTGGCCAACTGCATGTCGTGGAGGTTCTGCTGCTCGGTCCTCGGCTGGGGCCAGACCTTGCAGACATATTTCCAATCGGGGGCCTTGGTATCTATGATTGCCAGGGCCTGCATGACTTCTTGTGCGCCCTTTGATGCCGCATCTCCACCCACTGTCAGGATCATGATCTGGTCGTCGCCAACCCCCAGTGTTTCGCGGACGGCCAAGACTTTCGGGGCATCCCGATCCCTCGGAATGAACGCATCAGTATCACAGCCTACAGGCAAGACTTCGATCTTGCCGGCATCCAATCCGTCACGCACGTACACCTTCTTGACCCAGTTGGACGTAACCAGGATCAGAGGCAAAGCGTTCAGAATCTCCAGATAGTTCCCCAAGTACCCATCCGCGACCAACCATGGCACCGGTTGCACGCCGTAGCGTTGTGGGTGAAGCACAAGATGCGACGTGTGGCCCCAATAACCTATGCCGACGACCACGTCGGGCTCAAACCAGCGGTAGTACCATTCTTTCTCCTGCGCGGATTCTAAGTTGACCGCGCAGACATCCACGCCTATTTCTTTCAGGCCCTTGTAGAGCAGGTCGCCCTGGGTAGCCAACCCGCCCGGCGACGGGGGGTAGTCATACAACACCAGCACTTTCATCGGATATCCTCCTCACCCGGGCTTTCCCATCTGCGGAAAGCCTCAGGGGAAATACATGCGCATAGTTCAAATGAGTCTTCATCGTATCCGTACACTTCCCGGACAATTCGTCGTTTCTCGGAAAGTTGCTCCTCGCTCAGCTCGACGATTATATCAGCCTGGGGATCCGCGCAACATGT
>DASRZD010000176.1:0-9901 GCA_035686805.1 Armatimonadota bacterium | reverse complement strand
GGAATGAGCGTGAGCCCTTTTTGCTGAGACTTGGCTGTGAGGCGCTCGATCTCAATCCGATGAAGGAGGAGTTTGCGCGGGCGCACGGGGTCGAGGTTATATCGAGTTCCCTGCTCGTAAGGGGCAATGTACATGTTGACGAGCCAGACCTCGCCGTTCTCGACCTTCGCGAATGCCTCCTGAATGCTCGCCTTGCCCAGCCGGACGCTCTTCACCTCGGTGCCTGAGAGGCATATCCCGGCCTCATAGGTTTCCTCGATGAAGTACTCATGCCGCGCCCGGCGGTTCACTATTGTGGTTTTCCGCCCCTTCTCAGCCATTGCATCTGGATTATACCAAAAGCCCGGCTCCCCGACAAACAAACTGGCATGTTCGTAGCACCTCGATCTTCGGGATTAACCCAGACACGGTACCGGGGGATGAATCCCCCGGCTGCAGCCGCACAAAGTGTCCCTTCGGACACTCGGGGTTTGAACGAGTCGGCGTAGGCAGACTTTGTGCAGCCTCAGGCGTCGGTTTCAACCGGCGATAGCTAGGCGAGACAATCGCCGCACATTGTGCTATAATGGCATCGGATGAGGGGTCGGGACTCCCAAACTCCCAAACCCCCATACTCCCGCACGTTCGCGTGGAATGCCATGAAGTGCTTGTTTCTTTACCTGTTGATAACGTCCGTCACATCCATCGCCTTCGCCGGCATGGACTCCCTCGTCCCCAAGAACATAGATGGCTGGAAGAGTGAGGGTGGGGACGGGACTTACAACCGGAAGAACCTCTACGACTACATTGACGGCGAGGCGGAGGTCTATCTGGCGTACGCCTTCCGCGAGGCCTTCACCCGCGGCTTCGCACGGAAGGATCAGCCCTTCATCACCGTTGACCTCTTCGACATGGGCACCCCATCCGATGCCTACGGCATCTTCTCCTTCGAGCGAGAAAGCGGCGATGTCGGCATAGGCACGGACTCCGAGTACTCGTCCGGTCTGCTCCGCTTCTGGAAGGGCAATTACTTCGTCTCCATCCTCGCAGACCAGGAGACCCCCGAATCCAAGTCAGCGGTTATGAGTCTTGGGAGCGCGATCGCCTCGAACATCAAGGAGGCAGGCGAGCGCCCGAAGATCATAGGTTTGCTCCCGGAACAGGGTCTGAACAAGATCAGCATTCGTTATCTCCACGTGAAGCCCAGCCTCGATTATCAGTACTACCTCTGGGACAAGAATATCCTAAACCTGAGCCCTAAGACGGAGGTAGTGCTGGCGAAGTACCAGGACGGCTCGCGGCTCATGCTCGTTAGGTATCCGCAGGCTGCTGATGCACAGGCGGCATCCAAGGCACTCAAGGGCTCGACCAAGAAGCTCACGGCATCCGAAGTGAGAGGGGCAATCCTGCTGGCGGTATTCGAAGGGCCTTCCAAGGAATCGGCCCTTTCATTGTTAAAGTCGGTCAAAACGGAGGTAAAGAAATGATCACCAGACGTGATTTCATGCGCGGTGCAATCTCGGCGGCGGCATTGACGGCCACCGGTCTGCCGGTGTTAGCGGAAAAGAGGTCCAAGGTCGTTCTCATCAGAGACGCCGGAGTTCTGGATGCGGACGGCAAGATCAGGCCGGAAGTCCTCGCCCGGATGCTCGACACGGCGGTCGCCAAGCTCCTTGGCAAACCGGATGCCGCATCGGCCTGGAAGTTGCTCGTCTCGCCTAAGGACTTCGTCGGCATCAAGAGCAATCACTGGGAGCGACTGAAAACGCCTGTGGAGCTGGAGAAGATCATCCAACAGCGCATTAACTCCGCCGGAGTGCCTGCGGGCAAGGTCTTCTGCGATGATCGAGGCTCGAAGGACAAGTTCCAGCAAAGCACCGCGCTGATCAACGTTCGTCCAGCCAGGACTCATAAGATGTCCGGTATGGGGAGTTGCATCAAGAACTACATCATTCTCACGCCGAAACCATCCGATTATCACCCGGACGCATGTTCCAGCCTGGCGACGGTCTGGGACCTCCCGATCGTGAAGGGGAAAACTCGGCTGAATATCCTCGTTCTGCTCCAGCCGCTGTTCTATGCCCGAGGGCCTCAGAACTTCGAGCCGCAGTACCTCTGGCCATATAATGGCCTCGCGGTCTCGCTCGATCCGGTGGCGGTGGATGCCGTGGGGGCGAATCTCCTCAAGACCAAGCGCATCAAGTATTTCGGCGAAGACCAGCCCATAACTCCCACCAAGCACATAGACCTCGCCGACACCAAGTACGGCCTTGGAGTCAGTGACCTGAACCGTATAGACCTGATTAAGCTGGGGTGGATGAAGGATATTCTCATTTAGCTCTTCAGTGGCATATGTCGAAGTTCAGTGACTATGTCACCCCTAATTGTTCTATGATCTTGTCACTCTGTCTCTCCTCCAGGGGTGGTTAGGGGCTGGTTTGTAAGGTCTCCTTTCTGTCGGTTGGATTGGCTTTTCGTCTTTAGGCTTGGGAGGCCGCAGGTTGGCCCAGGGGCATTCCTCCGTTGGTCGGCCACGGGAGTCAAGCACCTTGATCGCCTTAGGCGGAATGTCTGCCGGAAGCGTCTTGGCGATGCATACGCCCTGATAGTAGACGTGCAAGCTGTCATCGAACCGGCGCTGGACCTCTACCCTGCCCTGAACACCGCTCCTAAGACCTTGCCTGTGGCGTCGTCTATGCCCCCCAGAAGGCACATCCAGGGACCTCTACCCTCCACGCTTGGGGGGTGTGTGAGACATAATCTCAGAACATCCACAGCCCGCGCAAGCACGGATTGACAGCAGGCCCAAAATGCGGTACATTGTCCGTGGTTTCTAGTCTGCAGTCTGTAGTCTCCTGGAGGATACCATGCAATCATCGCTCGAACTCGGCCTGGAAAGCCTGAAAGCAAACGACATTGACAGGGCGATCGAGTACCTGGAGGAAGCGACCAACATCGCTCCACAGGACTTCACCGGTTTCAGTTATCTCGGAATCGCCTATGCCAGGAAGGGCCTCTACAATCGGGCGGTCGGCGCATTCCTGGTCGCCCTGCGTCTCAGGCCAAATGTCCCCAGCGTCCATTTCAATATCGGCCTGGCCTATCAGGCGGACGGATTCCTGCCCGAAGCAAAGGTGGAGTTCGAGAAAGCCCTGGAGATAGACCCCTCTTACCAGCGTGCCTCCGAAGCCTTGAAGGCCCTGGAAACCCAAATGTCCGAGGACACGCTCTCCGCTCAGTCGTGCATGAAGCACACCGATGAACCAGCCGCCGCTCTATGCTCCTGGTGCCACCTCCCGATCTGCGAGGAATGCAAGACGTTCGTGGACGGCAAGGTCTACTGCCCTCACTGTGCAGAGCAGGTGAGCGCGCGAAGATGAGGATCGGATTCATCGGCCTGGGGACCATGGGGCAGCCCATGGTTCGGAATCTCCTGAAAGCCGGATTGCAGGTCACCGTCTACGGCCGGCGTCCCCCGATCGTCAATGAGCTGGTCTCCCAGGGAGCGATCGCAGCCTCCTCGCCGAAGGAAGTCGCTCGGGCTTCGGATGTCGTCATCACCATGCTTCCCGACTCGCCGGACGTGAATGAAGTCGTCACCGGCGAGGATGGCGTCCTCTCGGGCGCTCGGTCCGGCATGGTCGTCATTGACATGAGCACCATCTCCCCGACCGTCACTCGCGAGATCGCCGAGGTCGCGTCCAGGCAGGGCGTGGATTATCTCGACGCTCCCGTCACCGGCGGAGAAACCGGCGCCATCGCCGGGACGCTCTCCATCATGGTCGGCGGCAAGCCGCAGGTCTTCGAAAAATGCTTCCCGATCCTCCGGGCGATGGGCAAGAACATCGTACACATGGGCGACGTCGGCATGGGCCAGACCGCCAAGCTTTGCAACCAGGTGATCTGCGTGCTGAATATCCAGGCGGCGTGCGAGGGGCTGATGCTCGGCGCGAAGGCAGGCCTCGACCTCGAGAAGCTGCTGTCGGTCGTCTCCGCGGGGGCGGCGGGTTCATGGATGCTCTCCAACCTCGGTCCCAAGATGCTCGCCCGGGACTTCGAGCCTGGCTTCAAGGTCAAGCTCCAGCAGAAGGACCTCCGGCTGGCATTGGGGGCGGCGGATGAACTCTGTGTGCTATTGCCGGGAACCGGCCTAGTTCACGCACTTTTCGACGCGGTGGAAGCCGCCGGCATGGGCGAAAAAGGCACCCAGGCCCTCATCACCGCCCTCGAAAAGCTGGCAGGCCGGGAGCTCGGCTGACCATCGGCCAATCTGATCAGTGCCTTGGCATTCGAGTGACTACCACTGAATCCGATCCCTGCACTGGATCGCCGGCAAACGTGCTTCCCGTCAGCCCCGCCGATGTTGAGGTAAGGTCGAGCTGCATGCCCTTGGTAGCGAACTGCATCAGCAGGTCCTGGTCTCCATCGCCGTCAACGTCGGACACGACGGCAAGCAACCGAGCTTTGGGACCTCCACCCTTCTTAGCGACCAGCACTCCTGCAAACAAGACGGTTGTCGGGTCAATATCGGCCGCATCGAATGTCGAGGTCGTGAGCACCGCCACAGGCACGGTCTTTTTGCTTGCCAGGTCAATCTCGTTGGGGTAAATACCCGGCCGGATGTCAACGTCCACCTCGAGCGGAAGAGGTGCGAACCCTGTGTCGTAGACCAGCATGCTATTCTCCAAGGTGATGAACAGACGCTTGCCACTGGAATCCACAATCGAAGCCGAGCCGAAGGGCCAATCGTTGACTGTGCCGGGGATGCTGATCGTCCCAATGGTCGAGCATGTGATCGTATTGAAAAGATCTACATGGTTATACCAGTGCTCGACATAGGCAACGGAATCGTCCGGACTCAGCGCCAATCGGGTGGGATAATAGCTGGAATTCAAGGTTCCGGTAACCACCATGTCGCTCGTGCGTATCTTCGCTATGACGTATCCCAGGCCGAAGTTGCCGCCGCCGCAGCAGAAATACAGCTCGTTCCCCGAATGGCTGAGGGTCAAGTCCTGCCCATTTCCGCCGGCATCCGCATTGTAGACGACTACTGGCATGCCGGAGGATAGGTCGAATTTCGTAAGATGAGAGCCAGAGCTTCCTCGCTCGCCCAGGTAAAGCGTATTTCGGTCTGGGCTTATCTCCAGGAAGTCGTTGCCGGAGGTCGTGCCCAAACCAAAGTAGTCCACGAAATCGCCGGTCGCTAGGTCTACCATCATGGCCCTGCTGTCGGCGTGATAAATCGTCTTGTCTGACGTAATGAACAGACGATCGGCTCCTATCGCAATGTTGTGTGGATAGTAGGGAACCGCCCAAGTAGTCATGACCGAGAATGTGCCCGTATCTACTATGCTGATGGACATCGACTCGGCGTTTGCCACGTAAAGGCAGCTTCCGTCAGGCGACAGCGCCAGACCCTTGGGCTTCTCCCCGACCGGGATGGTCGCTATCAAATTGAGAGTCGTTCCGTTTATCGCTACCACGTTATTCAGGTCCGGGAGCGATGCGTAGACCACGTTGCGAGTGGAGTCCAGAACCACGCTCTGCACGGCATACGGATACGTTGCCAGCAAATCACCCCTCGCCGCAAATACCACTGATGATGCTGCTGCCAACATCAAGCAGCAGACGCAAAGCATGAGAACGTATTTCTTCATCCTTTCCTCCTCCAATGTTTACCGCCAGGTTAATTATATCAGGTTGCCACTCTGGGTCAAGCTTTGTCTCAAAAACCCGGTATTATTACCAGTACCTTTGCCCCTCCAATACTCCAGCACTTCGCCACACCCCCGCACTCCCATACTCTCTCTTGCCCTCTCTTCACCAACGTGCTACAATACCACAGAACGAATGTACGGTTACTCGCCATGAGCACGAGCGTCAGGATTCTTGGGGTTGATCCGGGGCTGATCATCACCGGGTACGGGCTGATTGACTGCCGCAACGGCGAGCCGTCGCTGGTCGAGGCCGGCGTCATCCGAATCCCAACCAAGCTCCCGCTGGAGGATCGCCTGAATACCATCTTCAGCGGCCTCCAGGAACTTGTCAAAGAGTTCGAGCCGGGAGCGCTGGCGCTGGAGGAAGTGTACACTCATTACGAGCGCCCAAGGGTCGCAGTGCTGATGGGCCACGCGCGTGGAGTGATTTGCCTAGTGGGCTCGGTGAACCACATCCCGGTGTACAGTTATGCTTCCACTCATATCAAGAGCGCGCTCACGGGCCATGGCCGCGCGAGCAAGGAGCAGATCAGCCGAATGGTTCAGATGCGCCTGAAGCTCGCATCCGAGCCCAAGCCGCTCGACGTGACCGATGCCCTTGCCGTCGCCTTGTGCCATCTCGTTCGAGGAGGAAGAAGTCTGTGATTTCCTACATCCGTGGAAGCCTGACCATCAATTCCGAATCCCTGGTCACCCTCTGGTCGAACGGCATCGGGTATGAGGTCATGGTGCCTGCGACCGTCATGAAGGCCCTCCTCAAGAAGACCGACGACGAGCGCGGGGACGTGACTCTGGTCATATTCCACTACATCGAAAACAACCAGTCTCGAATGGTCCCGCGCCTCATCGGCTTCACCAACGAGGTCGAGCGGGAGTTCTTCGAGCTGTTCATCACCGTGGCGGACATGGGCCCGAAGTCGGCGGTCCGCGCTCTTTCGGCCTCATTCCATTCGATCGCCGGGGCCATCGAGTCCGGCAACTTCAAGCAGCTTGTGACTCTTCCCGGCATCGGCGAGAAGAAGGCCAAGCAGATCATCGCCACCCTCCAGGGCAAGGCTGGCAAGTTCGCCCTCCTCCAGGACGAGGAAATCGCCTCCCAGCCGCTAGCCAAGGAGGACATCCAGACCGACGCCATCGAAGTGTTACTTCAGTTGGGCTATCGGCGTTCCGAGGCGCAGGACATGGTCAAGCGAGCTATGGAATCCTGCTCAGCCAAGACCTCCGAGGAGCTGATCCAAGCGATATATGAGCAAAAGCTGTTAAAGTGATTTTGTCCCATAGGTCCTATCGGTCCTATATGTCCCATTCCGGCGAACGATTATGGCAAGAGAAAAGATCATTTCCGGTGAAGAAATCGTCGAAGAGCCCGTCCAGACTCCCATCGAGTCTGATGACGAAAATCGCCATATCTGGAATCTCCGCCCTCGCACGCTCGACGAATACATCGGCCAGGCGAACGTCGTCGAGAACCTTCACATCGCCATCACTGCCGCCAAGAACCGCCAGGAGCCCCTGGAGCACGTACTCCTCCACGGCGCACCCGGCCTCGGCAAGACGACCCTCGCACATATCATCGCCTCCGAGATGGGCGCAAGCATCATCGCCACCAGCGGCCCGGCCCTCGAAAAGCCGAAGGATGTCATGGGCATCCTCAGCAGCCTGGAGGTCGGCGATGTCCTTTTCATAGACGAAATCCACCGCCTTTCGCGGGTCATCGAGGAATTCCTCTACTCGGCGATGGAGGACTTCCAGGTGGACTTTGTGCTGGACAAGGGGGCATACGCCAAGACTATCAAAGTCCCGCTCAAGCGCTTCACCCTCGTCGGTGCGACCACTCGCGCTGGGATGCTGTCCGCGCCGCTTAGGGACCGCTTCGGCATCTTCGTCCACATGGACTACTACTCGACGGATGAACTCCAAAGGATCGTTCGGCGGTCGGCCGGCCTGCTGAAGGTCAAGACCGATGCCGATGGGGCAGGGGAGATCGCCTGCCGCTCCCGAGGCACGCCGCGAGTGGCGAACCGCCTGCTTCGGCGGGTGAGGGATTATGCCGAAGTCGAGGCCGATGGGGTCATTACTCGCGAGATCGCCGACATTGCCCTGAAGCGCGAGATGGTTGATCAGATGGGGCTGGACAAGCTCGACCGAGCCTTCCTCCGCACGATCATCGAGTTCTACAACGGCGGGCCGGTCGGCATCGAGGCGCTCTCCGCCACGCTCAACGAGGAGACCGACACCCTGGTGGACATGGTCGAGCCCTACCTGCTGAAGATCGGGTTCCTGAATCGAACCCCCAGCGGCCGCAAAGCCACCCGCCTCGCCTCCGAGCACCTGGGGCTCAAGCCGACATCGAACGCCGAACGTCCAGCGCTCAACTTCGAACCTTAAGTGGAGGTTTGCCATGCTGAGATACGTGCAACCAGTGGTACTAATCGTAGTGACTGTCTGGGCAGTGCTTGATGCAGTGCGCAGCGGTGTCTTCGTGTGGGGCACTTTCGGGGCCTACAGCTCGATCCCGTATCTTCTTGTGCTGGGGATGCTGTCACAGCTTGTCGCTACCACCCGAAGTGTGAGCCGGAATGCGATGGGCCTGTTTATCCTCATGTTCATCGGCTATTGGATGGCCCTAACCAGTCTCACCCCCAGCAGCTTCGCATCGAGCAAAGACGTAGAGTGGGCCTTCCTGTTCGTCGCCTGTATCACAGCCGCCTCCGTCATGGCCGCAGGCATGGCAATGCAGAAGGAGCTCTGAGGAATCCTACTTGGCGTATGCCGTCACGATGTCCGATCCTTCGATCCTCTCACCGTTGGTTAATCTTCCATACAGGTGAACAGTCGAGGTTCCCGGGGTGATGCCGGTCTCGCCGCATCGGAAATGGAGCACCATGTCAGTGGACCCGTCAAAGTTCACATCCTCCATGTGACCCTTACCATGAACCTCAGTCGCTCGACCCGGCCCAAACACGACGCTCAAAGCATCAACCTGGCTCGCATCAAAGCTCGCACTCCCCAGGATTGCGACAGTTATTAGCTTGTTTGGCTGCTGGACGATGTGATTCGGACTCTGCCCAGGGAGGACATCAATCGTAATATGGATCGGCACATACTCGAAGGCTCCCATATCGGCGATTGCTACACCATCCAGGTCGCCATCGATCGGCCTGGCGATCCCATCTAAGTCAATCGCCGGCGCTCCCTCATTCGTCCCGGCGTCGACGCAGGGGGAATCCCATTCGAGATGATAATCCCCATTCGCCGCATCCCGGAACAGCGGATCGGCCGATATGTTGCCATTGATACCGGTTTGATCTATAAAACCGCTATAGTTGTAACTATTTGGGTTGTAAACGTCATTATAGCCGAAGGCTGGCAATCTCATTCCAGGGATGTAGCCGTAGACGTATATCCCTGATGAGTTCAAAGACACAACATTGTTGAAGATCATGGGAGATGAGAAATCGCAGAATATGCCTGCGCCATTACGCCAGCACCAGTTCCCGCTAATGGTATTGTTTGCGATCGTAGGGGAGGAGTAGGAGCCGCAGTAAATCCCGCCCCCATCATCTGCGTGGTTCCCGCTGATGGTGTTGTTTGAGACCGTGGGGGAGGAGTGATCGTCGCAGGAAATCCCGCCGCCTATGGAAGCGCTGTTCCCGGTAACCGTATTGTTAAGAATCTTGGGGGAGCACCAGCCGGAGTATATCCCGCCGCCGCCGGCGATCCTGGCGCTGTTCCCGCTGATCATGTTGTTCGCTATAGTTGGTGAAGAGCCACCGCAGTCTATCCCGCCGCCGTTCGATGCCTTCCCATTGCGGATCGTAAAACCGTCTACGCCGCTTAGCAAGTAACCACCTTTGCAGGTTACCACACTGCCACCCCGTTGGCCGTCCAATGCAGTGACATTGGCCTTCCAGTTCCGCTGATCTTTCTGGCTCTCAGTTCCGGCAAATCCGCCATACAAGTATGCGTAGTTCTTCAGGGTTATCCGTTCGTTGTACGTCCCGGCGGCTACCCATGCCTCCCCACCATTGACCGAAACGGCGTCTATTCCGGACTGAACAGTCTTCTTGGCGAGGGCCCAACTCGACCCATCATTCGAGTCATTGCCTGTCGGTCTCACTCGAATCACTGTAGGAGTGAACGTCCATGTGGTTCCGTCGGATTCATCCGCGCCAATATCAACATGAGCGCCCTGTATCCTCGGT
>DASRZD010000175.1:0-2101 GCA_035686805.1 Armatimonadota bacterium | reverse complement strand
TGGCGGGCATTGACCGCGCGAAGGAGAGCATCCTCTCGGCGGTCGAGGAATCCCTGAACGGAATCTCCAAGGACCGGGTCGAGTTCGGCTGCTTTGCGCTTGCGGGAGCGGATTTCGATCCGGAGGATTTCGATATGCTCTCCAAGGCGATGGGAGAGCTTGGGGTCGCGAAGAGGATAAGCATTCGGAATGACTCGGTTGCCGGGTTGAGAGGCGGGATTACGAAGCCGTATGGAGTCTGCATTGCGATGGGCAGCGGCTTCAACGGCGCGGGGATCGGCAAAGACGGCCGAGAGGTCAGGTTCTTCGGCGAGGGCTATATCTTCGGAGACATCGGGGGCGGAGGGTCAATCGCCCGTGACGCGCTCTTTCACGCCATGCGCGCGTATGACGGCAGAGGCAAGCTGACGGCTCTTATGCAGATCGTCCTGGGTCACTGGGAGGCGGAGGATATGGAACGCCTCGCCAGGATACTCTACTACAATCGGGAGTCATGGAAGAAGATTTACAGCCTCTGCCCGAAGGTCTTCGAGGCGGCGTGCGCCGGAGATGAGGCCGCGAGCCGGATCATCCGCAAGTACGGCGAGGAGGCAGGGATCTCGGCGAATGCCCTAATTCGGCGACTAGGCCTTGAAAACGACGAGTTCGAAGTCGTCCTGGCGGGGAGCGTCTTCAAGGGTCAGGGGACGCTGATGATTGACACGGTCAAGGAACTGGTGCGGCCGGTCGCACCGAATGCGAAGGTCATCACGCCGAGATACGAACCGGTCGTGGGCGCCCTCATGCTCGCCCTCGAAGGGATGGGAATAGCGATCGAGGGCGAGGTAGGACGCAACCTCGATGCCTCAGTGCCCAAGGAACTGAGAAGAACCGGGTTTTAGGTTTTTGGTTACAGGCACCCCAGAACCTATAACCCATAACCGACAACCTTTCCCTTTAGGCCCCGAACTTCTCCTGGGTGCCGAGGAGGTTGGTAAGCGTGGGCATGACGTCCGTCCCCTTGATGCGCACCAGCCCGCCGCCGATTACCGAGCGCTCGTCATAGGCCTGAATGGAGTCCACGCGAACATCCGGTCCCCAGATGGCAATCGGCACAGGGTCCCCCGAATGGTCCATGACCGAGATCGGCGTGGAGTGGTCGGCGGTGAGCACGATGTACGTGAGGGGATCAACTTCCTGCATAAGCATGCCGACGACCGCATCAATGCGCTCGATGACCTCAACCTTCGCCTTGGCCTGGCCATCGTGGCCGGCGACATCAGGGCCTTTGAGATTGCAAAGGACAAAGCTGTGATTCTCGAGCGCCTTGAGGACCGAGCGCCCCATGGACATCAGATCGGAATCCAGGCCGCCGGTCGCCCCGGAAGCTTCGACTATGTCCATGCCCAAATAGACCGCAATCCCGCCAATGAGGCCGGTTTCGACAACCGCCGCTCCCTTCAGATGGTACTTTTCCTCGAAGCTCTCGACATGCGGGGCGACGCCTGCTCCTCGAGGAAGGATTATGTTCGCCAGAGCTTTCCCCTCGGCCTCACGCTGCTTATTGACCGGGTGATCCTTCAGCAATTGGTATGAGCGGCGGACGAACTCATTCACGATCCTGGCGGTCTTCGCGCTCGCCTGGTCGTTGGGATCGATGGGCTTGGACTCGTGGACCTTCGCGCCGACTTCGTGGGGATCGGCGTCGGTGACGGCGGCTCCCAAGCCGGGCCCGCGGAGCACGAGCGCGCCTCGATGGGCGACCGACTCCTTGAAGAAGGCGGTGACGTCCTCGATCTGCATGCCGTTCACAAGAGCGGCGAGTTGATCCGTGCCTTTCTCGATTCTGCCCGCCCGTCGGTCAACGATCACCATGCTTTCGTCAACGGTCGAGAAGTTGCATCGAAGGGCGATGTCTCCCTTGCGAACGTCCATGCCGATGCCCGCCGCCTCGAACGGACCTCGGCCGGTGTAAGCTTTGTACGGGTCATAGCCGAGTATGGATAGATGCGACGTGTCGCTTCCCGGCCTGATCCCCGGAGCGATAGGATCCATGATTCCGCACTCGCCCTGAAGGGCGAGAGTATTCATGTTTATGTTATTCGCCGCCTCGAGGGGGGTC
>DASRZD010000174.1:0-13897 GCA_035686805.1 Armatimonadota bacterium | reverse complement strand
TGAGGATGCTGCCTTCCACATAGATCGTCCCGCCCGACACGACGGTCAACTGGGTATTCGGCGGCAGAGTCCCCTTGATTCGGACGTTGCCTTCCGCGAATATCACGCCGCCCAGACCATTGCCGGGGTCGGAATCCGCGTCCGGATAGGGCATGATCAACTGGCCGCCAACGGTATTCAGCGCATCCCCATTCCGATCGTACCAGATCGGATTCGACGGCGTGGCATCGCTTCGGATCAGCAGCATATCCGGTTTGTGATCCGGGTCATTGTCCAAATCGTATGGCGTGAGGACTATAACCACGCCGGGTGGAATATAATACGGGCCCATCCAGTACTGAGAGCTGCCGGGGGTCATCCACTCGTTGCGCAGGGTGCCGAGCTCGGTCTCGGGCTGGATATCCTTGCGGTTATCAATGTATATCCCCGCCCCCCAGCCGTAGAATCCCGTATTGAACCACTCGCTGCGCTGGCCGTTCCAGACCCATTCGCCGGAATTGCGAGTAACCTCTCTGTACCTGCTGACTCCGCCGGCGGGGCCTCGAGCGTCAATGAGCGGCGGCTCGAGTCTCATGATATGCCTTGGGTCGCCATTGACATCGCTCGCTGTCCGACCGTCCCTGTATACTCCGGCATCGAGCGGTGATATGCCGCTGATGATATTGTTCATGTCGAACCTTAGCGTGCTGAACAGGGCATCCGTACTCTGGGTAGAGTTGACCTGATTTACCCTGACTTCGGTCGCGCCCGCCGAGGTTTGCGGACCGGTAACATCGAAGTGGATGTTGCCTGCTACCTCTACACCCTCTCCGCGAAGCGGATTGAGCCAGATGTCGTTCGTCCCGTGCCAAAGGAGATCGCCGTTCACGCGGATCGAACCGCCATAAGCCTCCGAGACCGCCTGCCACGTCGCGGGGTCGGTGGAGGGCTTTTGTATCTCGATATCCACTGCATCATTATTGTTGATCGCATTATCATCCCACACGCCGAACTGGGTGATGAACCCCGGGGCGCCGAGGGAAAACGCGCCGGGACGCCGATCCTTGTTGGTGATGAACCGCGAGTAATCCGTGATGCCGATGGCCTTGTAGGCGACTCGTTCAGATTTGAGGCGGCTGGACTTGCGCGTCTGTAACGTCGTTGGGTCCCATGTGGTCGGGTCGGTCTGATCAACAATCCCGATTCTCCCGACGGACTCGATCCTTATGTACTTCGAGATTGGATCGTGAGGATTCGGGTCGTAAGTCACTCGGAGGAGAAAGCGCCCTTTGCCATAGGTGAATCGGGAGTATCCCTGCATGAGCCATTCGTAGTCCGGGTCCTGGGGATTCGGCAGGGGGCTGGGAAGCCCGAGAAGGACGGCCGGGTAGCTGGGGACCGGTCGCCAATCCGCCCCGTCTTCGCTGTAGGTAAGCTGATCGCTCGCGTAACGAATGCCCGCCTCGGCCAGGTAATCCGCGCTCAATGTCTCGCTGCTTCTCTTGGTGCGGCCGACGTTTCGGGCGATCAGTGCGACGAACACACCGCCAAGGAAGACGAGCAGGAACATGATGAGCAAGGCCAGGATCAGGGATTGGCCTCGTTCATTCCCGCCTGCGCCGAGGAGACTTCGCCGAGGCTTCGTCCCCCAGGGGCTTTGGCGGACAGGCCGCAAAGTCAAATTGTTGGTTGTTTCCTTCATGGCTATTCCGCAATGTTCTTTAGGCGCATCTTGTTGGTAAGCTGGAGGAACTGCAGTTTCCCCGAATTCGAGTCGTAGATCCGAATGCCCATCATAACGGTCATCAGGTCTTTGGTCACGTAGTTGGCCCGCAAGAGATCGCCCTTCCTGTTGTTCTGCACCTCGTAGTAGATCAACACGTCATTCTCGCCATTCAAGGGCGGGAACGTGCGCTCGTCCGTAGCTTCAGAAGGATGGGGCACATGGAAGTAGATAGCCGCCGCGCCGCCATAGGATGGATCGAAACTGTTTGCATCCACCGTAAACTGGTTTGGCCCCGGATCCTGTGTAAGGAAAGCCGTCCGCGTGTACTGCACCAAAGGAGCGGTCTGTTGTCTCAGCGCATCGGGAGCGATCACCTTCACCGACCCAAGCACGACCGTGCCGTTGCTGAATACTCTTGGGTCAGGAGCGTCCGGGGCATTGATCATGAATGTCCGGTCCGGATTCTGATTGATCAGACCGCTGCTCGCCAACTGGCTCAGGGTGATGTCACCCCCCAATGCAGTCCCGATTTGGGTATTCAAGTTGTCGCAGTATGTCTGATAGCAGTTCGGGAAGGCGCAGTTCACGGTGCCTTTCATAGTATCCACGGTGAATGCCTTTTCGCGGTCATCTATGTTGGAGGGCCACATCTCGCCAAACCCATAGCGTGCGCCCGAGTAGACCGTCGGGTCATTCTTGGTGTTGAGATAGTGAGTGATATTGAAGACAAACGCCAGATTGCCGCCTGACTTCTTGTATATGCACATGTCCGTCGGCGGGTCTTGAGGGCCGGCTGTGCCGAGCCCCGGCATGGTTTCATAAACTACGCCCGGCTGGTCGTCCGAATCAAGGGTGATCTTGTAAGGAAGGACCCAATGACCGTACGACGCCTTGTACATCGTGGGAGGCGCTTCACCCCGATCGGGCTCTTCATTGGCGCCGGCAGTGGGCACGAGAGGATCGTTGTAGATCGCGGTCGGCGCGAACTTCACCGTGGGAGTCACGATCGGCGCTCCGTCTGCGTCGTATTCGATGGTAATCAGGTCAATGTCGTTCAGGGTCACTACCGGCCGGCTGATGCTCCTCCACGCGGCGGCATACGTCTGCGCAGAACCATCGGGGTTCACATAGCCATTGGGATTGGGATTATAGAAGAAGTTCGATTCGCTGAGGTTCTGATTGAAATGCGCCGGGTCCGCATTCGGGAACAGGCGAGCGTTGAACGGGTTGAACTCAACACGATACAGCACATACGTATTATCCGCCCTGTCGGCCTCTGCCAACCTGTGGTTTTTCTTTTCCTCGAAACCGTTGTAGTATGGATTGTAATTCGTCGGGTCCGAAGGGTCAAGGTGAGTTGGGTCCTTCAGCCCGATGAAGTAGCGCACAATCGTGGTATCGGGGACCAGGGGTTCAATGGGCTTCAACTGCAGCGGCTCACCGCATTCGGGGCACCGGGGCGCGGCCTCATTGCCTCTCTGAATTCCACCCGGCGTATGCAGCGTGCTTACAGTGCAGTAGCCGCGCATTCGAGGCAGCACCAGATCAACTTTCGCGTAGAGCACCTGATCACCGGGGTCCGGACTACCACCACCCGTCTTGAGATCACCAACGATTGTCGGATTCCCGCTCGAATCTACAACCGGAAAGCTGAGTGAGTCCCGAGTATTGTCGTAGACATACATGGCGTTCGAGAGATCCTGGGATACCTGAGTCAGGGCCATGCGAGCATTGTCCTGTGCACGGATCATCGTCTCGGCCTGCCTGGTGATCTTGAAAGTCTGGATCAACGGGCCGAAGATGAGACCCATCACCATAATGGTCAGTGCAAGCACGACCAAAATCTCGATCAGGGTGAACCCCTTGTTGTCAGCATTCAGTCTCATTGCGGCTAATCACTCGCTCGTGTCAGGTAGGTCTGCAGATCAATCCTCCGCCATGAGCCGCCCCGCAGTCGCCTGCCTGTTTCACGCCATACAACCCTTGCGCCGATGGACGTGCCGTAAACCTTTGATATGCGCTGGAAGGCAATGTCGGCGCCACCTCCATAGATGCTCTTCAGGGTTGCAAGCAGATCAGTGTAGCAGTATTCCTGCTCACCAACCTGCTCAGTATCCTCCGATATCTGGTATGCTTCGCCATTCACAAAGCGATCAATCGTCTCGCCGTTCACCCGATAGCTGTAGTCAACGGCGACCGTGCAGCCGGCATAGCAGCGCGGGAAATACATTCGGCCGAACGTGCCTAGAGAGCTTTCCGCGAAGTAGTATTGGCGATAGTCAAGGGGCGGCGCGTAGCTTCGGCGGTAGATGTCATACGCCTTGAATGGCTGCAAGGCGAAATCGCCATCGGCCCGGTAGTAGATGCGAAAGGTCTTGCCTTGAAACGGCGATTGCGCAGTCGGATCGTTGAGCTTCTTTTGAATGAAATCCGGGTCGAACCGGAGAACACCGTCTTTGTAATTCACAATGAACACGGGCGTGCCGTCGGCAGTCAGCGAATCCTTGGAATACTCTCTCCCCGTCTCGACGTCCACCGCCACAATGTCATACGTGAGGTAGTTCGGACCATCGGGGGCAAGCCCCTCATAGACATTGCCGTCCGCCTCCATCGTTTCGCCGGCCTTCTTGATGAACCGCAGGGTCAGCTTCAAGTCCTGATCGGCCGCGCTGTTGAAAACGTCCGGGAGCTTGCGCTCCTCGCGGATGATGTGCCAATCGAGGACGGTGTAATCAATGTGTGCGGTCAGGGGCTCCCGGCCTCGGGAAGTCATCTCCACATAGCCATAGCCAAGCGGATTGAAGGCAACTACGCCGCTGACCGTTCTCACCAATTTGAACTCATACGGGTCGGTATTGCTCCAGGCGGCAGTCACAATCAACCTTTCAAACTCCCTGTGGAGGGAATCGCTGCCCTGCTCAATGCCATTGAAACCGGTCGTGTTATAAACAGGATTGCCCAATAGATCCGGGATAACCACGATCTGGTAGCCGTCGTCTATTTGCTGAGCCGTGGGGGGGTCAATGGTTATACCCGGATGGTCACGATCCTTCGGATCGAAAGGATCCATGACCGTATTTAGTTTCATACCGCCTGCGTCCGCCCAATAGGAGCAGGTAAGATTGAATTTGCGTGCATGGCCCGGGAACGGCTTAACATAGAGCAGTGCTTGCTTGTAGTCAATCGCGTATTCGTTGTACCACTTCAGCTCCAGGTTTCTGAGGTCGGAGGGGAGAGGCTTTCTGCTCATCTCGCCGCCATAAATGATGAGGGGTCGTAGATCCGTGTTGTCCACGGCGATCGGGCTGTAGCCGAGGATGTAGATAGAACCGGCATTCCAGTTCGATGCTGAAGGGACGGGAATGCGAGTGGCTTCTCCTATTATCCGCCGGAACTTATTGACGTCCGAGTAGTAGTACCCCCCCGGCCGGATGGGGTCTGTCAGGTTCGCAGGGTCAATGTCGGTCAATACGGAATTGTACGGCGCGTTTCTGGTGAGCCTTCCATACGGCAGAATGCCGCTTGGGAGATTTGCCGACCTGCCTGCCCAGCGCTCGATCTCCGCCTGAGCAAGACGATGAGCAAGAGTAGAGTTTTCCGTCTGGCGCATGCTTAGAAAGCCGCCTGGAAACATGCGAAGCACGGAAACCATGCCAACGAGGAATACCACGAAGGTGACGAGCACCTCGATAAGCGAAGTTCCGGATCTATCTAAACGTCGAGGAAACGACATTTGGCGCACCTATTCCGGCACAATAATTCCCCTCAGAGTCCACCTATTTCGACTCTCAAAATGGGCCAATTGTTCCTATTTTATAAATGAGAACGAGGTAGCTGCCTGATAAAGCAGGCGGCTACCTCACGTGTTGTCAAGAAACCTGGCCGTCAGGGTGCTGCCAGCCAGCCCTTTGTCGCCCAGGGCTCCATATCAAGGCTCGCGTCCTGCTTCACATGGCCGTCCAGGAAGAGGACGATGTCCTTGCTGGAGGAGAGAGGAACTGACCTGCCGGCTCCATCTGTGCTGCCGTTCGACCTGTGGTGGCTGCACCAGGTGATGACCGTATCCTCCGGCGGGGTCCGCCATTTGAGCTGCCTGGTGATGTTCGGGTTAGCCACAGGATCGTTGCCGGCCTTCCAGACAGTGGAGTAATGGATCTGACCCAAGTCTGTCGGCAGGTAGCCCGGCGGCTTCTGGTAGTCATAGCTGCTGTATTTATAGACCCAGAATGGATTGTCATTGACGCCTTTGGCGCGCATGTCATCTGTAGTGCCATTCAGCACGGCGAACATGGGGTCCGCCTCGATGTCGCTCGTAGCTTCACTAGGCCCTACGGCCGGATTACCGGTGGTGTACTGGCGGTGCTCAGCGTTCAGATCCGAGAAAGGACATTTCAGAGGGCCGAAGTTCGGTATGTACTCCGGATACAGAGCCACCAGGCGGCCGTTGCCCCCTGTTGTGCCTCCCATCATACCAGTGTTGTCCTCCAGCTTAACGAGGTTTCCTCCTGGGGAGTAGACTATCTTCGGAGCCGGTTCTGAACCCGTATTCCACTGAACCGGGCCGGCGATGAAATCCGGATACCGATGCTCGTCAAGCTGGAACTGCTTGATAGCGGTGAAGATCTGATACATGTTGTTGATGCACTGTGCCTGCCTGGCTTTTCTCTTTGCGCCGGCTGCAACGGGGAATATCAATCCCGCCAGCACGGCGATGATAGCAATGACAGTGAGCAGCTCCATAAGTGTGTAACCGTCTCGTCTTCTGATAAGCATTTTGGATCCCTCCTGGTTTGCCTAGCTGCCTACGAAAATCACATAATTCCGCCAGAGATTCACGATCTCTTTCCCATAGAAGATCGTCAACACCGCTCCGGCGACCATCATAGGCCCGAATGGGACATAGTCCTTACGCGTTTTCTTCCTGGCCGCTATCAACCCAATCCCTATTATGCTGCCTAGAGCAACCGCCAGGAAGAAGGAAAGCATCGCCTGCGCGATAGCCAAGTTAGCTCCTATGGCGGCAGCGAGTTTGATGTCTCCCCCGCCGACGCCTTCCTTCTTGAATATGTAATAGCTTATGATCGCTATTGCCAGGAACACTCCGCCGCACGCGAGAATTCCAGCTATTGACTGCGGAAGCGGAAGCTCCCGATGCACCACCGGGATGGGTATCCGAAGGAAGGACCGGCTTCCGCTTACCAATCCGATCACATCCCGGGCAACGCCTAGCCCAATCCCAAACAAGCTCAACTGGTCCGGTATGATCCAGTGTTCCAGGTCAATAAAGAACGTCGCAATCAGCGATGCCCCGAATAGGGCATACGCCAGCGAGTCAATCGTCCATCCGAACGAATGGAGCACGAGGACAAAATAAATCCCCGTAAGAAGCTCCACGCCGAAGTATCTCCAGGTTATCTTCGCCCCGCAATACCTGCATCTGCACCGCTGGATAAGGAAGCTGAACAAGGGTATCAGGTCCCAGGCTCGCAAGAGCTGGTTGCAGCTTGGGCAGTGCGAGCCGGGCTTAATGATAGACTCGTCCCTCGGCAGACGCCAGATACAGACGTTCAGGAAGCTTCCGACCACCGTCCCATATACGAATGCGATGGATATTCCGAGCCATTCCGGCATATTCGCTAAGTAACTTTCGTTTGCTATTCGGCCGCGCCGCCGCTCCCACCGGAGCTGAGGGCGGTAATAATACTCAACAGCGGCATGAACATGGATATGACTATAAACCCAACTACCGTACCCAGCATAACGATCATCAACGGCTCGATGGCCGATGTCAGGCTTTCCAGAGCGGAGTCAACCTCTCCCTCATAGAATTCAGCGACTTTGGTAAGCATCGCATCGAGAGAGCCTGATTCCTCGCCGATGCTTATCATCTGAACAATCATTGGCGGGAACATCTTGCTCTTCTGCAAAGGATCGCCGATCCTGTCACCTTCACGGATCCTCGATCTGGCCTCAAGGATGGCATCGCCGATGATCTCATTCGCCACTGTGCCTGCGACTGTTTCCAGCGCCTGCAGAATGGGGACGCCGCTTGTCAGCAAAGTAGCTAGAGTTCTGGAGAACCTGGCAAGACACACTTTGTGGACGAGTTTCCCGAAAACGGGAGCTTTCAGCTTGATCCTGTCGAATATTCGCCGCCCGATCCTTGTACGCACGAACATCTTGAAGGCCACCATAAATGCAGCGGCTATTCCAATGCAAATCCACCACTTGCTTGTCAGGAAGTGGCTGAACTGCATCAGCATGCGGGTCATAGGGGGCATTGAATTCTCGCCCATCCCCAGGTCGGTAAACAGTTCCATAAACTTCGGAACGATGAACGTCACCAGACCGATTACGATAACCAATGCAACGACAATAACGATACACGGATAAGTCAGCGCGCCCTTTACCTTGCGCCGGAGTTCCATGTCCTTCTCGAGGAAGCTGGCCAATCGCTGCAGGCTTTCCTCCAGAGCGCCACCCACTTCGCCCGCTCGAATCAAACCGACGAACAGGTTATCGAAGGCTGCAGGATGCTTGGCCATGGCCCGTGACAACGTCTGACCGCCTTGGACGTCGACCTCGATGTCACCGATGATTCGCCTGAGCTTAGCGCTGGTCGTCTGCTCTCCAAGTACCGAGAGGCACCGAACGAGAGACACGCCCGCGTCGATCATTGTCGAGAACTGCCGGCAGAAGATTGACTTATCGGCGAGCCCCACCCTGCCGAAACCACCACCCGACGACTTCGCTTTGGGGGTTTTCGTCTGCTGAATTCTTACGACGACGAAGCCCTGCTCCTGGAGACGCTTGGCGACGGTGCTTTCATTGTCGCCGTCCGACGTCCCCTTTCTGACTACGCCTGTTGCATCTCTGATCGTGTACGCGTAAGTTGCCATTTCTCACTTCCTGAAGGAATCATCTCCATATGAAATGACTCCATTAGCCACTAGAGTTGTTCCCGGCTTTACTGCTTCGAACTGCGGCAGTCGAGACCATCGTCTTGAATTCCTCGGGGTTCATCGCGCGGGACAGGGCTTCATCATAGGAGATGAGCCCTTTCTGGTACAGGTCACGAAGACTCTGGTCCATTGTTTGCATACCAAGATTGGCGCTTGTCTGGAGGGCGGATGTTATTTGATGCGCCTTTGCCTCGCGGATCAGATTGCGTATGGCCGACGAGGCGATCATGACCTCCATGGCGCAAACCCGGCCCGGCATTCCCGCCCTGGGAAGCAACTGCTGGCATAGGACCGCTTCCAAGTTGTTCGAGAGCATGAACCGTATCTGCTCCTGCTGCTCAGGCGGGAACACATCCACTATGCGGTCAACCGTCTGAGGAGCATTATTCGTATGCAAAGTTGCCAAGACCAGGTGACCGGTCTCCGCGCATGTGATCGCCGTCGAAATCGTGTCGAGGTCGCGCATTTCACCCACAAGGATCACATCCGGATCTTCACGGAGTGCGGACCTGAGCGCATTGCCGAATGATTTGGTGTCCGCCCCCAATTCGCGCTGGTTCACGATACTGAACTTGTGGGTGTGCAAGTACTCGATTGGGTCTTCGATGGTTATGATGTGGACGCTGCGCTCGCTGTTGATCTGATTGACCATTGCAGCGAGCGTTGTGGATTTGCCTGAGCCGGTCGGCCCTGTGACGAGAATGAGCCCTCGGGGCTTCCGGGCAAGGTCTTCGAGAATGGCCGGTAGCCCCAGCTCCCGCAATGCCGGGATTCGGGCTGGGATTACTCGGAACGCGGCAGCCACTGTCCCCTTGTCCTTATATATGTTCACTCGGAAGCGGGAAATCTTGGCCAGCGAATAGGAGAGGTCCAGCTCGAAGGTGCTCTCGAACCTCTGGATCTGCTCGTCCGTAAGGATGTCGTAGCACAACCTCTGAGTATACTGAGGCGTCAGGCGCTCGTAGTTGGTGGATATGAGCTGACCGTCAATTCGGAGTATGGGCGGCACTCCAACTGCAATATGCAGGTCGGATGCGCCTTTCTCCACTATGAGCTTCAGCAGATCGTCTATATGTACGTCTTCGAGTGTGCGTCCCTTGGCCGGCTGCCTTGGCGGCATTTGGGTCGTTATTGAGTTTTCCTGCACTCTTTTCTCCAAGCAGACTTGTCCGCCATAGCCTTGGCGACGGCGGATTAGTGACCGGCGGTGAAGACCACCTTCCTGACCTCATCAGGAGTGGTGTTTCCCGCCAATATCTTCTGCAAGCCGTCCTCGCGCAACTCATTCATGCCGTTCGCCTTCGCGGCCTCCCGGATATCGGCCAGGGGTGCTCGGCGTACAATCAATTCGGCGATTTCATCGTTCATGACCATCAGTTCGTAAATGCCTGTTCGTCCTTTGTACCCCGTGTGCCGGCAAAGCTCGCAGCCCTTCCCTCTTGCGAGGGTTAACATCTCATCCTTGTCCTTTGGCTCATAGCCGAAAACGCGAAGCTCCGATGCCTTCACCTGATATTCTTCCCTGCAATTCTTGCAGACGACACGGGCAAGCCTTTGGGCGAGAACGCCGATGATGGTGGCTGAGATCAAGTACGGCTCAATGCCCATATCAACCATTCGGATGACAGCCGAAGGAGCGTTGTTCGTGTGCAGGGTTGACAATACCAGGTGACCGGTCAGGGACGCTTCCACGGCGATCTCCGCGGTTTCGAGGTCTCGCATTTCACCAACCATGATGATGTCAGGGTCTTGCCGCAGGAAGGATCTCAGGGCGCCTGCAAATGTCAGACCTGCTTTCACATTAACGTGAACCTGGGATATACCGGAAAGCTGATACTCGACCGGGTCTTCGACTGTGATTATGTTCTTCTCCACCGAATTGATCTTGTGGAGGACGGAATACTGGGTCGTTGTTTTGCCGCTACCTGTAGGGCCTGTAGACAGGAACATACCGTTCGGCTGGATCACGAGTTCCTCCAGCCGGGCAAGGGTATCGGGAAGGAAACCGAGCTTCGCCATGCCCAGCAACACGCTGCTCTTGTCCAGAATTCGGCAAACGATCTTCTCGCCGTAGATCGTGGGCAGGCAGCTCACGCGGAGGTCATAGTCCTTGCCGTCCTTGCGGACCGGGATTCGCCCGTCTTGAGGGATTCGGCGCTCGGCGATGTTCATTTCCGCCATGATCTTGAAGCGCGAGATAAGCGGCGGCTGGATGTACTTCGGGATGGTCATCTCTTCATGCAGCACACCGTCAACCCGGTATCGGACCCGAACCTGACGCCTGTCAGGCTCGACGTGGATATCACTCGCGCCTACCTGAATCGCCTGCTGGATGATGGTATTCGCGACCCGGATGATCGGGGCTTGCTCGGCAACCGCTGCCACCGATTCCGGGTCATCTTCGTCGGTGATCTCTCGGGACTTATAGGATTCGATGGCATCTTTGACGCCGGCCAGTCCTGTTCCCAGGGAATCGTCCCCACCGGTCGCGGCCGGGAGATTCTGGCCGGATTCATCCGTGCCCTTGTAGTGTCGCTCAATCGCTTCTTCGATGGCATCCGGCATCGCCAGGACGGGCATGATCTGCAGGCCGCGGGTGACTACTCGCAGGTCATCGAGGGCCTTAATGTTCTGCACGTCCGACATGGCGACCATCAGGCGGTTGCCCATCTTGCCGATAGGCATGACCTTATGGCGCCGGGCCACGTCTTCTTTCACGATATTGACCGCGCTCGGGTCTATCTTATGTGTAGTAAGGTCAACAAACTGAACATTGAGAAGGCTGGCTCTGGCTTGCATTACTTGCTTGAGGTTGGCGAAACCGAGGTCAATCACTATCTGGCCCAGATCGCCCGGAGCGGTCTTTTGAACCGCCCGTGCCTCATTAAGCTGATCCGGCGTGATCACCTGCGCCTGGATTAGTAGATCACCGATGTCCCTTCTTGCCGTTACCATTCTTTAGCGACCTCCACAGAATACAAGACGCTCCCAAAGCCAGAGCATTATAACATGATGCCTCTCGGCACGCAACCGTTTTTCTTGCTAGGGCCGAGTCTGCAATCCTGCCAGGACGGCTTTCTCCATGACCTCGGCAGGGGGGTCAAGGCCCGTCCATATCGTAAATGAGATAGCGCCCTGAAAAACCAGCATCTTCACGCCGTTCGCTGTTCGGCAGCCTGCAGAATTCGCCGCCGCCAGAAGCCTGGTCTCCAAAGGGTTGTATATCGTATCGAAGACGAAAAGACCTTTATGCAGCCATTCACTGGGTATCGGCTGATCGTCAGTCTTCGGATACATCCCCACCGACGTGCAGTTGACCAGCAAGTCAGCGTTCAGGATTGCCTCTCGGGCATCATCGCTGTCCAGAGCAATCGGCCTTACTGCAAGAGTCTCGGCCAGCTCCAGAGCCCGGCTGAACGTCCGGTTTGCCACTGCCACCTCGGCGCCATGAAGCGTAAGGGCGGCAGCCGCTGCTCTTGCCGAACCGCCGGCGCCGAGGATCACCGACTTCGAGCCGCTCGGAGACTTGCCGGACGCTTCGAGCGCCCTGATGAACCCCTCGCCGTCGGTACTGTACCCGCGAAGCTTGCCGTCAACAAGATGGATCGTATTCACCGATTGTATCTGCAGGGCTTCATCGCTCACCCAATCCAAGAACGGGATCACCCGCTCCTTATGGGGAATGGTGACATTCACGCCTACCATGTTAAGCGCCCGGATGCCGGTGACGGCGGCTTTCAGGTTGTCAGGGTGCACGTCAAACGGGACGTAGACGAAATCGAGCCCCATCTGCGCAAAAGCAGCATTATGCATGGCGGGCGATTGACTGTGACCTACTGGGCAACCGAACACCCCGGTCACGCGAGTTATGCCGCTCACAGTCATGCTCACGTCACTGCTCCGATTTCTTTTGACCGTTAGGACTTGGCATTTGTTCCCCCTCGGACGTGGGAATCGGCGTCTGGTTGGCCATCATCCCACGCCGTTCCAGCATTCGCAGGATCACTCGTTCCGCAAGCCGGCTAACCTTCGTACCCACGAATTCCCTGCGATGGATCGGCCGCACGAGTATGGTGTAGGCCCCAAGACGATTACCACCTAGAATATCGGTAAAAATCTGGTCTCCTATTACGGCTGCCCTCGATGACTCGACGCCGAGGATATAGAGCGCCTCGCGAAATCCGGCCCTCCGAGGCTTGGCTCCTCGTCTGGCATACGAGATCCCGAGTTGCTCGGCCAGTGCCTGCATCCTCTTGGGAGTTCTGGAATTGGACACTATGCAGACCTTCATGCACTCGCGCGCCCGCCCTACCCACTCAGCCGTCTGCGGCGAGATGTCATAGCTTCGCCATGGGACGAGCGTGTTGTCCAGATCCAGAAGCAGCGCCTCGATCCGGCGGCTCTTCAGCTCCTCCAGATCAATCAAGGACAAGGCGTCCGCTCGCTGGTTCGGGCAAAGCAATTGTAAGAGCCTGCTCAATCAGTGGGCCCTCTGCGCGATTCTTTTTGCATGATCGTGCTCGGCCAGCGTGTGGCTGAATATATGGCTGCCATCCGGTTTCGCGACATAATAGAGATAGTCCACCTTCGCCGGATTGAGCGCCGCCTTGATGCAGTCCAGGCCGGGATTCGCTATCGCTCCGGGCGGCAATCCGGCATTTCGGTAAGTATTATACGGCGAATCCACGTCCAGGTCACTATACAGCACCCTGGTCTTGTGCCGTCCCAGGGCATATAGCACGGTTGCATCCACCTCCAGGCGCATGCCCCTGTTGAGCCGGTTTCTCAATACCGCGGAAACGAGCGGCCTGTCCTTCGGGACCCTCGCCTCGCGCTCGATCATGGAAGCAAGGATGACGACCTCGTCCAGCGGCATATTCGTCTGGCTGGATGATATGCAGCCCATAGCTTTCTTGTTAAAGCAGTCGAGCATCTGGCCGATGACGGTCTCCTCGTTCGAGCCCAATGGGATCAGATAGGTGTCGGGGAACAGATAGCCTTCCAGGTTATCTCCATGTGGGAAGCCGACATTGAAGTACCGCCCGTTCGATGCCAGATACAGGAAGCGATGCTCGTTCACCAATCCCTTGGCAGCAAGGCGCTCGGCGATCTGGCGGACGGTGAATCCTTCGGGGACGGTGACCCACCTGGCGCAGACCTCGCCCTTGACGATGGTGTCCATAATCTTACCAGGGGGCATCGAGGGGCTAAGGCGATATGCGCCCGGTTT
>DASRZD010000173.1:0-4218 GCA_035686805.1 Armatimonadota bacterium | reverse complement strand
TCACAGGGCTTGGCACCGGGGAGGCAGATCGCCGGAACGCATACAACGCGAATGCCGCGAACTATGGGGCCGGCCAGGCCGACCGCCAGAATGCCTCCAACCAGTACGGATACGGCGCCGGGGCCTCCGAGGCTGCCCGCCGGCAACAGTACGAAGAGATGAGAGCACGGTTCGGGGTGGGGGTCTGACATGGCATTTGCACCGCCTGAAACTGGCTACGTCGATCCCGCCACCGGGATGATCTACAACTCCTTCGAGGAATACCAAGCCGCCATGTATGGCGTAGGCGGAGGGGGGAAGCCTCCTCCTGGCCCCAGTGGGCCGCCTCCGCCAACAGGTAGCGGCTATATCAACCTTCCTGCGAACCAGAGTGGCGGACCCATGAACGAGGCCGATGCCTTCCGCTACGGAGCTCCTACCCAGGAGCAGTTCGGTAGCAATAAAAGGGATCTGTACGGAGCGGGACCGGGCTGGGAGATAGACGGCGGAGGTGGCCCCGGCAACCTCAATACTGGATGGGGTCACATCCCAGGACCAGAGGCAGATCCAATGCAGGACGCGATGGATCTCCTCAAGCCGAAACAGCACCAGATAACGAAGGACTTGGGGGGCGGCTCCTACGCCGGCCCGTCTCGCTTCGCCTACACGCGCCCCGAGGACATCGAGGCGTCTGGGGCTATGGTTCAGATGCTTCAGGGTAAGGACATCAACGAGATTGAGCTTGGGAGACAGCGCGAGGCTGACGACGTTCTCAAGAGGCTCCGCGAAGGCACTGTGGACGCGAATGGTCAGAGGACCAAGCTCTCCCCCGGAGAGGAGCCCTCGACCGAGGACAAGCTCACGCTCGCCGCTGCGGGTATCGACTGGCGGAACATCGTACCTGGACGGTCTGGGTATGGTGGAAGCGGATACGTGGACCCGTCCAAGATGCAGGGCGCCAACACCGATGAGCGGAAGCAGCTCCAGGCAGAGCTCGAGTACCTCGGTGGCAGACTCCAGATGGCACAGCACAATGGAGTCGAGCCAGATCCAAGGGACGTTGCGGCTTTCAACTACATAATGCAGCAGCTCTATCCGAATAGTGAGCCGCCACCTCCCGAACAGAAGCCGGATCCAAACGAGGAGCTCGGGCGCAAGAACAACCCGAACCCAGGGTTGTACGCCCCATTTCAGCCACCAATTGACCTTGGACCCTCGTATGGAACGCATGGGAGGTAGCGGCAATGCCGCGTTTTACCTTCCCAAATGGCGAGTTCATTGATCTCGCCCCAGGCTACGACCCGGAGATGTTGACGGCGTTACGGAATGCTCACAACGAGTATGGGAGTCTCGCGGCCGTAAAGCAGTGGCAACAGTTCGATTCCCTGAAGTCCAACCCAGGATTTCTCCAGCTCCCCCGCCTGGAGCGCCACAAGATCTTCAACGAATTTGCAACCAACAGCCCCGAGTTCTGGGGTCACATGACTCCAGACCGGCACCGCGTCTACCGCGACCACATTGTTGAGGCCGAAGGGGCAAGCAATCAAGACGCCTTTTCCCATTGGAATTCACCGATCCAGTACAAAGATGAAATCGGCAAGAAGACTGACGGCATCCTCGCCGAATTCTCCCACGCCTTCGAACGAAGTCTCCCAAAGGTCATGGGCCACATCTCGAGCGGGTTCACCAACATAGCGGCAGAGGCAGCCGAGAAGGCAAGCGAGGGGATGACCTGGGCGGCAGAGAACTACCTCGGCCCACTCACCGATCTGAACAGGCGCCATCGAGCTGCGGCCGGAGTTGCCTCCGATCCGACGAAGCCTGGGAAGCTCGACGAGCTCGCAACACTGGCCCGTGAGATGTCCTCTGACGCCTCGCTTGGGGCGGATACCCTCGCGCCGGCACCCAAGATCGACAAGTGGGGGAAGGTCCACGGGTGGGATTCCTTCGCCATGTACGTCGCCAGGCTTGCCGGCGAACAGGCCCCGGTTCTTGGCTCGATGGCGATGGCCGGCATGATCCCCGGCGTCGGCACGGCCGCAGCGTTCGCAACCGGCATGGCGCTAGAGACAGGCTCTATTCTCGAGGATCTCGAGCGCCAGGGCCTCGACCCGGAGAAAGCTCGAGGGACCGCAGCACTATACGGAATTCTCGCTGGTACTCTGGAGGCTCTGCCGGTTGCGGCATTTCTCAAGCGCACACCGGGAGTTTCCCAGACCTTCAAACAGGCTCTCACCAAGCGTCTGATCAACACGATTGCCCAGTCTGGTGAGGAGGCGGTCACTGAGGGACTCCAGACCATCGTCGAGCAGACCGCGATCGACGTGACCGAGGCAGAGCGCGGGAACCTCGAGGCCGTCTCGTGGATGACCCCAGAGGGCCGACGCTCGCTCTGGGACGATGCGAAGGAGGCGATGATTGCCGGCGGGCTCATGGGTGGCGGTATGGGCGTGTTCAGTGGGGATCGGAGACAGGCCCAGAAAACGCCCCCTCCTGGCCCCGCGGCCCCTGGCGTCCCCGAGGTTGGGCAACCAGCTCCGGGCCTTGGAGGCTTAGGGATAGGCCCCACAGACGAGAGTTTCGCGGCGATGCCGGCCGGCCAGAGGCCAGATCTTCCGACCGCAGACCCGTTGAGGCCGCTGACAGAGCAGGAGATGGCGTTCGCAGAGGACGAGATGTACGGGCAGACCCCGGACGTTCTGACCGGATACCAGGCCCCAGTGGCAGCTACCCCAGAGCCGTTCCTGACGCCCGAGAAGCCGTATCGGGTTGTCCAGCCTCAAGACGGCGTATTCGCTGTCCATCACCTGACGCCTGATGGTGGAGAGGATGCGCGATATGGGTTCCTGAGCCGAGAAGAGGCCGACGCATTCGGAAGATCGTTAGCTCAACCAAAGATTGAGGGGCCAGCGGTAGAACCGCAAGGCGCGCCGGCTACCGAGCCGGTAGCGTCGGCCCCGCCAGTTGTCCCGATGAAGGGCGAGCCCTACCAGGCCGCCGAACCTGTCCCAGAGACCACCGAGGGCTTCACACCACTGCCCCCGACCGTCAAGGGCTCCGGGTGGGCGATGGTGAACGGTATGCCGGCGTTCGTCGAGAACGTGAAGGACGGCCAGGCGGAAGTCCGCACCCCTGCCGGCGAAACCTTGACCATCCCGATGGTCAGCCAAGAGGGCGCCCCTGCGGTCACAGTTCCCACTACCGACGAGTCGTTTGCCTACCTCCGCGACGTTGTGGGCCAGGAGACCGGGCTCGACATCCTGACGGCCGAGGGCTCCTCTCACGTCTTCAACGTCATTGGACGCGAGGAACAGGCCGACATGCTCGAGGCCCAGGAGATGGAGGGTTACGAAGAGGGCGTGGCTGAGTCCGAGCGCGTTCGCGGGCTCCATGAGGCGGCCTTCCCGGTCAACGCCTACGAGTACGTCTCCGATGTCACTGGTGGACCGAAGACCTGGCGCAGAATCGCCGAGCTCGAGGATCTGCCCAACCGCTACAAGCGCGACAACCGCCCCGGAATGCCGGAGAAGAAATTCGCCAAGACAATCGGCGATAAGGCGGTTAAACTCCAGGCGGCCAAGCGCAAGCTCTCCAAAGCGAAGTCTGAGAAGGCCAAGAAGGCAGCTCAGCGTGAGGTGGACCGCCTTCAGAAGTCGCTCGACAAGACCAAGGCTGAAGGAGTTGGCACCAGTAGCGCACCAGACGTGGCCCTCGAGGCCCTCATCGACGTGATGCACCCCACCGTCCCAGGGCAGGAGCGCAGCGCATCCGCCAGGGCCGCAATGGACTACGGCATCCACACTCTCCTCGAGGTCGGCGAGATGGAGTCGATGCCTCCCAAGAAGCCAACCAAGAAACAGCTCGAGAAGGCAAGAGAAAGTGTCCCCAAACAAGGACACTACTACGGGGGCGAGGCGTTCGTTCAACAGGCGCCGGCCAAGAAGTCCCTCGAGGAGATGAATGACGCGGAGCTCGCGGACATCCGGGTCGAGGATATGCCAGATGCCGAGGTTCCCTTCGAGGCGACCGAGAGTGCAGGGAGAAGGTACGCCGACGCCATATCTGAATCTGGGGCCATGTCCGATTACGTCCACGATCTCCACAAAAAAGACAACCGCGATGCCATCGAAACAGCGGTAACAGATTTCGAGATCGAGGGTGTGACCCAAGCCGATCTTGATTTGGTGAAGGCTGAAATTAAGAAAAGCAGTCAGGATCTACTCAAACAAAAGGGTCACA
>DASRZD010000172.1:0-2776 GCA_035686805.1 Armatimonadota bacterium | reverse complement strand
AGTCCGTCAGGAGCTTGCAGAACCGCTCATCTTCGCTCGGTCTGCTGCTGGCCGATCCGAGCTTGGTCTGGTAAGCTGCCAGAAAATCTCGGTCGGACACCGGGATACTGGTCTCCAGCTCCAGCTTGTCGATCACGCCGTCTCCCGCAATCAGAGCAACGGCCACCGCATTCGTGTAAGTCATGGCTTTTCCTTCTCCTCTCTCAAAGGCGTCGGCGCTGTCAATGTGATGCAGCGCCGCGTCAAATCGACGATCCGGTCCTCCCGTATTTCGCCGACCCGTTTCAATATCTTCTTGCCCAGATTTTGCAGCGCAACGAGCTGCGCATCGGGCTCGATCTCATCCCACACATGGCACTCGTAGGTAAGCAAGTGCGCCAATACCACGGGACCGTGCCCATCCCCGAAAACGACCCGATAGAGCAGGTCAATCTCTTCATCGCCCAATTTCTTGCCGCCCCAGATCACGCGCCACCCCCACTAGCCCCAACCATCATCTGCTCCAGCGGGCTCCCCGCCTCGGGTCGCTTGCTCATCTTGTTGCCCGCCTCCGCATTCGTCTTGGATAGCTCTGCCTGCTGCATGGCCTGTTGCACCCTCGCCTGCTGTTCCCTGATTTCCTGCACTTCGCCATCGGTGCGGACGTTTTTCTCTGGAACGCCGTGCGCATCGGCCACGTCCTCGAGCATCTCGTCGCCGTTCATGCGAATCGCTGAATCCGGCCAGAGCTGGATAATCCCCGCCGCCGTTTCCACGAACCCGCGGATCCCACGTTCCTTGAAAATCCGTCTCTGGGCCTGCGCCAACGGTCCCAGGTACTCAACATCCATGAATGGTTTGGCACTCTCCAGAATGATGTCCGGAGGAACGGGTAACCGGCCCGCCCGCTGAGCAATTGCCGCGGTACGATACACAAACCTGTCCAGCCCTTCGTGGAGATACTGGAAAATGATCGGGGCCAGCACCACGGCCCGCTCGCCCATCTTCTCGGCTACCTCGTAGGCCGTCTGCTGCCGAGTCTCTAGGAGCAAGCTCAGGAAAAAGTCATAGAAGAAGTGGCGCTTGACCCGCTCATGCAGATGATCGAGCATGTCCACGCCGGCAGGCAGGGAGATCCCCGTAAGGATCGGCACGACGTTGCCAGGCGTATACTCCCGACCGTAGTAATTGCGGGCCCCGGGGGCCAGGGAGATTTGCCCGCGCCTCTCAATTGGAGCGTCCGTGGCCGGATCGACAAGCCGCTGCGCACCCACCAAGTTGGTCTTGCTCATCAGGTTCGCCATCTTCACGTCCCGAATCGCGTTGCTCCCCGGAGATCGCCCATACTCCTCTCCGCTGTCCAGAATGCACCGTGCCGACACCATCGGCATTTCATCGTACCCGCCTTCGCGCAATATGCGTCGTTCCTGGATGTCTATGTAGTAAGAAGCGATGCGCTTGTTCTTGCCTCCGATCAAGCCCTCGATTCGCTCCGTGCGGGGTACGAGCGCCCAGAGAATCCGGATCTCTTTCAGCGGGTTCTTTTCCGCCTGCTTCCTGCGATTTTCGCTGACCGCATCCCCGAAGTAATTCACCAACTCTCGGATGGTCACATATTGTTCGATCAACTCGATGTCAATATCGCCCTCGAAGTTCTGGCCGATAAACACCTCCACGGGCGCGTAGGGCTTATACAGGGGATAAGGCTGACTTAGGCGGTCACCGACAAAACAGTGAGCAGTCCCGGCACTCCCCAAGTCGCGCAAGTAAATACCCAACGCCCGATAGATGCCTGCATTCTTGAACTCGTCGTACATCTCCTCGCCGTACTCTTGGAGATACCGCTTGACCTCGGGAACCTTGTTGAGATCGTTGTCCACCATCTTGTACCGAGCCCAGTCGAACCCGGGAGAGGCCGTGTTGCCCAGAATCCCGTCTGCCCACACCTGGAGGCAGTGCGTCCCGATATCGTCGTATACGTTGGAGTGAGTCGTCTCGCCCTTGTGACCCACGCCACGCATCAGAATCTCCCGATCGGGGAGCAGGTATTCACTCAGCTCTCGCCACCGTTTCTCATGCGGCATGCGCCGACTACGATAGAGTTCGAGCAGGCGGCAAAACTCTTCGGCTAATTTCTTGTCTTCAGCGACGATCGCGTCCGCCATTCAATCCTCACTTCCAGGAGAAGGGATCATAGCCCGTTCCTGCGAGCGGATCGTATTGATCCCGCCCCCTGTTGCGATATGGCAGATTCAAGACCGGATCTCGTGCGTCTGGCCGCAGATCAGCCTTGAATAGCCGAACCATGATGTACTGCAGGGCGTCATGGACATGGCTGTACTTGTTCTTGAGTACGTTGGGCAGAAACTCTCCCATCAGGCTCTTGTTGGGCGGATAGCAGTAGCCCCCCAGGAACCCGTTGATCAGCCGCGTACAGCTGGGGTCGATCAGCACTCCGTCGATCCGCGCAAGCATCTGATCTACGGCCTCAATCCTGGCCTGGAAGTTTTGCTCGCTGGGCCCCACCTCCACGCCACATTCGGCCATGAGTGCCGCGTTGCTGGTGAATCCCCCCTCGCGCTTCGGAAATTGCTGATTCCCCGCGGGGTCCGCCCAGTGTGTGACATCCTTTGCGCCTGGGAACTCCCGATTGAGTTGCGCCACGACGTACCTGGTGAAGTCCACAATGTTCATCTTGTCGTGGTGATACTCGCGCAAGACGTGGGTCCGCAGCGGACTCGGAACCTGAAGCACTACGCAGGCCGGCACGTTGCCGCTGTTGTCCCATCCCACGAAC
>DASRZD010000171.1:0-15816 GCA_035686805.1 Armatimonadota bacterium | reverse complement strand
ATGAAAATCCACGAATACCAGGCAAAGCAAATACTGGCGAAATTTGGTGTTCCCGTCCCGGCAGGCGAGGTGTGCACGACCGCTGAGGAAGTCGAGCGGTTTGCGGCCTCACTGGCGAGGCCCGTCGTCGTCAAGGCCCAGGTCCACGTCGGCGGTCGAGGCAAGGCCGGGGGAATCAAGGTCGCGAAGGATGCCTCCGAGGCTCGGCAGATCGCGGCCGATATGCTCGGCAGCAAGCTAAAGGGCCTCACCGTCGAGAAGGTGTTGGTGGAGGAAGCGCTCGACATCCACAGGGAGTACTACCTCGGCATCACCATTGACCGAGCCGCCCAGAAAAACGCCTTCATGATCAGCTCCGTCGGCGGCGTGGATATCGAGCAGATTGCTGATAAGACTCCGGAGAAGATCTCCAAGCTCCACGTTGATCCCGCAACAGGACTTCTCGACTTCCAGATCCGTCAGGCCTGCTTCGCGGCCAATCTCGACCCCGCGGCCATCGCAAGCACTCTCAGATTCGCGCGAGCGTTATACGATGCATATATCGCCATTGACGGCTCCCTGGCCGAGATCAACCCTCTGGTTTTGACCGGCGACGGATCGGTCATTGCCGCCGACGCAAAGATCAACATAGACGACAATGCCCTTTTCCGCCATCCGGAGCTTGCAGAGTGGGAGGAAGAGAGCGAAGAGGACGAGATCGAGGCCGAGGCTCATCGGCGTCATATCCAGTACGTGAGGCTGGGTGGGGATATCGGCATCATCGGCAATGGAGCGGGCCTGGTCATGACGACCATTGACGAGGTCAATCGGGCGGGCGGCAGAGCAGCGAATTTCCTTGACATCGGCGGAGGCGCGAGGGCCGAGCTGGTACGTAATGCCCTGGAGATAGTCCTGATGGACCCTCACGTCAAGGGGCTACTCTTCAACGTCTTCGGCGGCATCACCCGCTGCGACGAAGTCGCCAGGGGGATAATCGAGGCGACCTCAACTATGGACATCAAAGTCCCGGTGGTCATTCGCCTTGCAGGGACTATGGAGGCCGAGGGCAAAGCCCTGCTTCACGGCGCAAGCCTGATTGCCGCCGACACGATGCAGGAGGCGGCGGCAACAATCGTAAGAATGACAAGGTGAAAGGGCGAGGGGGCGATAGAGAATCTCCCCCTTACGCGTTACTCTTTACGCGTTATGTACTATGAGCATACTCATTGACGAAAAAGCGAAGGTAGTCGTTCAGGGAATAACCGGTCGGGAAGGTATGTTCCATACCGCCCAGATGATCGAGTACGGCACCAACATTGTCGCCGGAATGACCCCCAGCAAGGGAGGCATAGAGGTCTTGGGCATACCGGTGTTCGATACCGTTAAGGAGGCTGTCGAGCTCACCGGCGCGGATACCTCCGTGATCTTTGTGCCGGCCAAACATGCCGCTGACGCCCTCCTGGAGGCATCCGATGCCGGCCTGGACCTGATCGTCTGCATAACCGAGGGTATCCCGACCCAGGACATGATCCTTGCAGCCAATCTCGTGAAGCGCAGCCGCACCCACCTGATCGGCCCAAACTGCCCCGGCATCATATCACCCGGCAAGTGCAAGATAGGCATCATGGCCGGCAGCATATTCCGGCAAGGGAACATCGGCGTCGTCTCGCGCAGCGGCACTCTGACTTACGAGATAGTAGATGAACTCACGAGGGTCGGCTTCGGTCAGTCAACCTGCGTGGGCATCGGAGGCGATCCAATCCTGGGATCCACCTTTGCCGACATTCTCCCCCTCTTCGAGGAAGATGTGGAGACGGAGGCAGTCGTCCTGGTCGGGGAAATCGGCGGCTCGGATGAGGAGGTCGCCGCCGAGTACATCAAGTTGATGAGCAAGCCGGTCGTCGGCTTCATTTCAGGAAGGACCGCTCCCCGCGGCAAGCGGATGGGTCATGCGGGCGCGATTATTTCAGGCAAGACCGGCACTGCTGAGGCGAAGGTCGAAGCCCTCACCGCAGCCGGAGTGCCTATCGCCAATACTCCCATAGAAATCGCCGATCTGCTAAAAACAGCGCTGGGTTAGGATACTACTCAGTGCTCTCGGGTTTTTCGTTCTTCTTTCGGATTATCCGCCTGATCTCCTCAACATACTCGTCGCTGAGATCATGAGCCGCGCGCAAATGCTCCAGGGCCTGCTCGTCAGTGGTGATGTAGGCGCTCCGTTCTTCCGCAACTCTCTCCGCCAACTCCGCGACTTGCTGGGAGAGTCTGCGCACCTCATGGCGCAAAGAGAAATCCTCCGGCAACTGGGATTCCGGATATAGGAAGTACTCGACCGGATAGCCGATTATCTCAGCGAACTTCACCAGCTCCTCCGGCCCTATCCCTCGCCTGCCGGTAGTCCACCCACGCACCGTGCCGTCCGAGACACCCATCCGGTATGCTACCTGCCCCGAGGTGAGACCCGATTGATCCATGGCCTCTCTCATCCTCTTCCCCCGGAAGTTGTGCTGGTGACTCATTGCTACATCCTGCGTGACGTACTACTACCAGAATTTCACCACAACTCGAACTTTTTTGTGAATAGTCTTGACAAAGGCGGCGCATTATGCTACGATTGGTGTGTCCCCCCAGTTTGCTTATACCCTGGCCGCAGGACTTAATAGGTGGGTTTTGCGTGGGGTCTATGTTGAGCCCGGCATGAGGGCAGGGGCTGGGATCCCTCTGCCCTTATGTCAGGCGAAGCTTCTTTCTCAAAGCTGTGCGCTTGGAGGTCTGAATCGCCTCAGTGACGTTGATCTTCTTGGGACAGGCATCCACGCAGTTGAAGATCGTGTGGCAGCGCCAGAGACCATCCTCGTTGTCCAGGACCGGCATCCGCTCATTCGTCCCCTCATCACGCGAATCCTCGTCGAAGCGGGTCGCCTTCAGCAGCGCCGCCGGACCCTTGTACTTGGGATCCATCCAGACCGAGGGACATGAGGAATAGCAGGCAGCGCACAGGATGCAGTCAATCATCTCGTCCAAGCGCTTCCGCTCCTCCGGGCTCTGCAGCCGCTCTTTCTCCAGAGGCTCATGATGGTTGATCAGATACGGCCTGATTGACTGGTACTTCGCGAAGAATGGCTCCATATCCACGACCAGATCCTTGATGACTTGCAGGTGAGGAAGCGGGTTGATCACGATCTCCTTACCCTTGAAGGCCGAGCACTGGGTGCCGCATGCGAGACGGTATGAGCCGTTGATATACATGGCGCACGATCCGCATATCGCCCCCCGGCATGAGTACCGGAATGCGATCGAGGGGTCTACCTTCTCGAGTATGTAGAACAGCGCCTCCAGCACGGTCAGGCCCGGCTGGCATGGGATTTCGAGAACATCATATCTGGGCTTGCGGTCTGTTTCCGGGTCAAACCGGAATATCTTGAGCCGAATGGTGTCTGCCATCAGTATGCCCTCGCTTGCGGCTGCCATTGCGTGATGGAAACCTCTTTGAAGCTGAACTCCGGGCCGGCCGGCGTGTAGTGCGCGACCGTATGCTTGAGCCAATTGGCGTCATCACGTTCGGTAAAACCGATTCGGGAATGCGAGCCGCGGCTCTCCTGGCGAGCCAGCGCCCCCTTGGCGATTACTTCGGCCACATCGAGCATCCCTTCAAGCTCCAGGTTCCAGAGCAGGTCAAGGTTGAACTTCTTGCCCTTGTACTTGATGCCGCCTCGCCGATATCTCTCCTGCAGTTCCTTGATCTTTTCCACGGCGTACTTCATCCGGGATTCCTGGCGGAAGATGCCGACGTCCTCGAACATGACGGACTTCATCTCTTCGCGGACAGCGGAAAGATCCTCATCCCCGGTGCCTTCGATCAGGCGCTTGATTCTGGCCTGCGTTTTCTCAAGGGCACTCTCGATGACCTTAGCGCCGGTCTTGCGGCCCACCACGCTCTCCAGATACTTCAGGGCCGCATCCCCTGCCCTCTTGCCGAAAACGATGGTCTCCAGGAGCGAATTCCCTCCAAGCCGATTCGCACCATGCACGCTCACGCAGGAGCACTCGCCCGCCGCGAAAAAGCCTTTAACCTCGGTCGCGCAATCGGCATTGCAGTCAATCCCGCCCATCGAGTAGTGCGCCCCAGGTTGGACCGGGATCGGCTTCTCGATGGGATCTACTCCCGCGAAATCAATGGCGATGTCCCTGATCCCCGGCAGGCGCTCCATGATCTTCTGTGCCCCGAGATGCCTGAGATCGAGGTGGACGTAGGCATTCTCAAAACCCCGGCCCTCATTGATCTCGGTGGTAATCGAGCGCGAAACGATATCCCTGGGCGCGAGTTCCATCAGGCTGGGCGCGTAGTCTTCCATGAACCGCCGGCCTTTGTTATTCACCAGATAGGCCCCCTCACCCCGAGCGCCTTCCGTAATCAGAATGTTTGTCCCAAACAGGGTGGTCGGGTGGAATTGGACGAACTCCATGTCCTTCAGGCCGACTCCTGCATGGTATGCCGCCGCCATCCCGCTGCCCGTATTAATGACCGCATTAGTCGAATTTCCGTAGACTCGGCCGTACCCGCCCGTCGCGAAGATCACGGCCTCCGCCTGGAAGGCCTCCAGGCGGCCGGTCACGAGGTTCATCGCGATCACGCCCCTGCAGACCCCATCTTCGATCACCAGCGAGACCACGACCCACTCATTGTAGACCTTCACTCCGCGCTTGACGGCCTGCTCGTACATCGTGTGGAGCATCACATGGCCGGTCTTATCCGCGCAATAGCAGGTCCTCGGATAGCCCGCCCCGCCGAATGGTCGTTGAGCGATCATCCCGTCCTCGAACCGGCTAAACGGGCAGCCCCAATGCTCCAGCTCATAGACCCGAAGCGGGGCTTCCTTGGTCATGATCTCGACGGCGTCCTGATCCGCAAGGTAGTCGCTGCCCTTTACGGTATCGAAGGCGTGTTTCTCCCAGGAGTCGTCGCTGCTCTCCGGGTGATTGGCCAGGGAGGCATTCACCCCGCCCTGCGCCGCGCCCGAATGCGAGCGAACAGGATACACCTGTGAAAGGAGAGCCGTATCAGCCTTCTCCGAAGCCCCGATGGCTGCCCTGAGGCCCGATAGCCCCCCTCCGACTACTATGACTTCGTGATAGATCAATCATTGCTCCAATCGTCGCATGCATATGGGAGTGCGGGAGTCAACCCCCATACGCCCATACTCCCATACCCCCACACTCTATCTCAAATAAAAAAGCGCCTTCCCGCTGAAGAAATAGATCAGCGTATTCGTACCATACACCAAGGTTCCCAGGCCGACAATCCAAAGGACCAGCGAGAAAGTCCTATTCACCCACCGGCCCAGGCCAAGGTCGAAGAAGATCATCCGAACGCCGTTCAAGCCGTGATACAGAGAAACCGCCAGCAATGCGGAATCCACCACCATGAAGAACGGCGAGCTCAGCCGGTGCATGATGTCTGCAAGGCGTATGTGCTCACCGGCAGTCGCATAGTGCAGCACCCAGAAGTGCGTGCCGAGGAACACCAGCAGCACCGCCCCGGTTATGCGCTGCATTAGCCACGCCCAAACTCCAGCGCTATGCAGTTCACCTTTCATCATCAGATGACCCTCGGTTCGGTCAGGCTCGCCCCCAGAATGAACGGCACTGCCACCACTATGCCATAGATCACCAGGGCAGCCGTCACAATCATCAGCGCCCAGAAAACGGGCTTATGGCGTCTGACTCCGATCCCCACATCCAACAGCAGGATTCGGAAGCCGTTGAACGCGTGGAACATCACCGCCGCCAGCAGAACGAGATCGCCGACTATGAACTGCGGCTGCTGGAGGTACTGAAGGATGCGATTGAAGCTTCCGCCGTCCGGGTGCCATATCGCCGACGAGATCACGAATATGTGCATGAACAGGTAGACGACGATGCCGAGGCCGCTGAGCCGCTGGCCCATATACGCCACCATCCCCAGCCGGTACTTCCCCGGCCAGGTATCCGTATCACGGTTCAGCTTCGAAAACGTTCGGCGTTCGCCCATTTGTGCCTCTTGTAACAAATATAACGCATCCAGAGCATATATGTAAAGGGACGGGTGCGCTTATTTTTTGGCATAAGCTGCAATGCCCTCAGAATACAGGTCTCCTCCGTGGGCATCGTTAATGACTATCACTGGAAAATCCTCGACCTCCAGCCGATGGATCGCCTCAGGGCCGAGGTCTTCATAAGCCACGATCTCCGCCTTCTTGATCCTTCGTGCCAGGAGAGCCCCTGCCCCGCCGGTTGCGCCGAAGTAAACCGCCTTGTACTGCTGCATGGCGTCTCGCACGGCCTGACTCCGAAGGCCCTTCCCAATCATGCCCTTAAGGCCATACGCAATCAGCGCCGGGGCGTATGCATCCATCCGACCGCTGGTTGTCGGCCCGGCCGAGCCGATCACCTTTCCCGGCCTCGCTGGAGTGGGCCCTACGTAATAGATCACCTGGCCTCGCAGATCAACTGGAAGCGCCTGCCCTGCCTGCAGCAGCTCGAAAAGTCTCTTATGCGCCGCATCCCGACCGGTATATATTACTCCACTAATGAGCACCCGGTCGCCGGCATGGAGCTTCTCCACGTCCTGATCGCCGAGCGGAGTCGAAATCCTAATAATATCAGACATGGCAGCGCTCCTCGAGTAGATCAAGCAATTCACCAAGACTACTGATCACCGGCACACCGCTATCAAGAAAATCCTTTGCCTGCGTCGGGCCAGTCGCAACTCCGATAAACCTGACTCCAGCGGCCTGCGCGCTCTTCAGATCAACCAGCGCATCGCCGACATAAACGGTTTCGTCCGGAGTGGCACCTAGCTTCCACATGGCCATCTGGATGCCGTCCGGGTTCGGCTTATGATTCGGCACATCCTCACTTCCGACGATTACATCGAAGAGATGCTCGAGGCCTTCCCTCGTCAGTACTGCCTCGATTCTTCGTCGAAACTTGCTCGTAACGACGCCCGTCTTATAGCCTCTCGACCTGAGGGCCGATACCGTTTCCGGAACTCCGTCGTATACGATGGACCAGGCGACCATCACCTCATCGCCTCGCCGTATGAACCGCTCTCTCAGAGTCTCGAAACAGCCTCCCGAAGCCAGGATCGCAAAGCTATCCGGGAGCGACATCCCAACCGTAGACAGGATGGTCTGCTCATCCGGCACCGGCAGTCCCGAAGACTCGATGGCATATCGGTAGCATTCCAAAATCCCCTTCGACGAGTCCCCCAGCGTGAAATCGAAATCGAACAGGATCACGCCCATTGCTAGAGTACCGCTTCTTTGTGCCGAGCCGCATGGCACTGGATGGTGACCGCCACAGGCAGGCTCGCGATGTGGCAAGGAAAAGTCTCAACATTCACCGCCAGGGCCGTCGTCCGACCGCCGAGTCCCGCCGGGCCGACTCCGGTGTCATTCACCAATTTCAGCAGGTTCTTTTCAAGCTCTGCATCCGCCGGATTCGGATTATGCTCGCCTATCTTGCGAAGAAGCGCCTTCTTCGACAGTACCGCCGCCTTGTCCATCGTTCCGCCGATGCCGACCCCCACAATGATCGGCGGGCAGGGATTCGACCCCCCAGCCTTCACCAGCTCGACGACGAACTTCTTCACGCCCTCCACGCCGTCCGACGGCTTGAGCATCCGAACGCCGCTCATGTTCTCACTGCCGCCGCCCTTGGGAGCAATCGTGATCCTGAGATGGTCGCCCAGGACTATCTCGGTGTGTATGACTGCCGGCGTATTGTTGCCCGTGTTCTTGCGCTCGAGTGGATGGCCGACTATGGACTTCCGCAGGTAGCCTTCCGAGTAGCCCTTGGCAACTCCGGCATTGATGGCATCTTGAAGTAGCCCGCCGGTGATGTGCACGTCCTGGCCCAGTTCCACAAACACGACGGCGAAACCGGTGTCCTGGCACATGGGGACTTGCTCGGCCCGAGCGATCTCCGCGTTCTCGACCAACTGCCCGAAGATCTCCCTGCCGATCGGGGACTCCTCGTTCTCAGCGCCCTCTTTCAGCGCCTTATAAACGTCATCGCCCAAGTCGTAGTTCGCCTCCATGCAAAGCCGAGCCACGGCCTCGGTAATCTGGTCTGCCGATATCTCTCTCAACAACTCTCCTCACGAATTACGGATCACTCATCACGCATCATCACATCGCATGCTTCAGCACCACTATCTCCCTTGCGTCCGGAAGCTGATCTTTCGCGACCTCATACTCCGATGAGTCCAGCCGGCGAACGTCCTCCTTCCCCGCGAGGAAGTCATCCACGGGCGCTATCGGGAATGCGCACTTATCGGTAAGGTAGTGCATCGGGATGACGACCTTCGGCTTCAACTGATCCACCACCCGGGATGCCGTCTTGGCATCAATGGTGTAGTATCCGCCCACCGGGATCAATAGCACATCCACCTGGCCGATCTGATCCACCTGATCCGGTGTCAGCATTTCCCCCAAATCGCCAAGATGACATACGTGAATCCGATCAATATTCATATTGAAGATGACATCCCGCCCCCGCAGAGAGCCTCCCTCGGGGTCATGGAATGCCTCGATCCCCTTGAATTCGATCCCGTGGACCGTCGTCTTGCCCGCCTTCGATATTACGCTGAAATGGTTCGGCAGCCCTTCGACGTAGTTGTGATCGGCATGGTCGTGAGAGACCGTCACAATATCCGGCGATATTCTGATAGGGCCGTAAGTAATCCCTCCTCCGAACGCGTCCGGCTGATATGGATCGGTGATGATCTTCGTCCCATTTCCCGAAATGATGAGAAAACTGGAATGCCCAAGCCATTGGATTACCATTCCGTAACCCTCCTATCCACGATTATGTATGGGAGTGTGGGAGTTTGGAAGCTTGGGAGTTGCCTTCATACGCCCACACATCCAGTTCACTGGACTTGCTTCAGTGTCTCTCTAAGCACGTTTGACGAGTTGATGAGTGCTGCTTCCTCTTCGCCTGCGAGAGTAATGTTTATCAGCTTCTCGACCCCGTCCCGGCTGACGACCGTTGGCACGCTGAAGCAGACGCCGCTTATCCCCTTATACCCATCCATCAAAGAGGAAACAGGGAGAATGGCCTTCTTGTCCAGAATGATCGCATCTACAACTGACCTGATGGCGAGCCCGACGGCATAGCCTGCGCCGCCCTTCAGGCGAATGACCTCCGCCCCGCTCTTCTTGGTGAAGTCGAATATGCCGCGCACCTTCTCCTCATCGTAGTTCGCGAAGCTCTGCAGAGGCACGCCGTTTATGGTGGCGCTGCTCCAGATGGGAACCATGCTGTCGCCATGCTCGCCGAGAATCAGGGCATCCACATCTGTCGGGTCAACTTCGAAATACTCTGCCAGCAGCGATCGGAAACGAGTCGTATCGAGGACTGTGCCAAGTCCGATGACTCTCTTCGCCGGAAGGCCCAGAGCCTCGACCGCCAGGTGGGTCAGGATATCCACCGGATTGGAGACCACCAGCACGATCGCATTGGCCGCCAGCTTGACCTTCTTCAACTCGCCAAGGATTCCCCGGAACAGGACCACATTCCGATTGATCAGGTCCAGCCGGCTCTCGTCAGGCTTCCTTCTCAGCCCCGCCGTGATAATCACAATATCCGAGCCTGCGACGGCCTCATATCCGCCCGCATAGATCTTCTGCGAGCCGGCGATTGATGCCCCGTGCCGCAGATCGAGGGCCTCACCCTGGGCGAGTTCCTCCGCGACGTCAACTATCGCTATCTCCTTTGCGAGGCCGCCCAACTGCAAAGCATACGCAGCGTTCGATCCTACTCGACCGCCGCCTCCGATGATACTGATTTTCATACTGTCCCTCCCTAATTGCAACGAATGTCACAAATTATGCAAAGGTATTATAGCCTTCGCCAATCCACTTGTCAAACCAACCAATCACTCATCACTCCTCACTCGCCTATCATACCCATCAGCCGGTCTACGTCAACATACCGGCTTACCAACCGCTCGGTCGCATAGATCTTGCTCTTGTCCCCGGGCCTGATCTTCACGATGAGTGCGCTTATCTTCGTAGCCGCCTTAAAGGTATCATCATTGACGCTGAGGACGGGTATCTGCGTTCGACTGATGAGGTGCAGGATTTTCTTATGAGGCATCACGCCCCCTGTCAGCACGATCCCGGAAACACATGATTCGCGTCCCATGCCCACCAGGCACGAGCTCATCGCCGCCAGGATCAGGTCCTCCCTCGTGCCGGGAGTGATCAACAGCGTGCCCTTGCCAAAGTAGCTGAGAGCCTCGTGAGGCGGCATGGCGCCGATGACTATCCGGGTCACAGGGTTCTTCAAGCCCTTCTCGCCGCTGAGCAGTTGGCCGCCCGTTTCCTCCAGAAGCTGCTCGAACGCCGGGCTGGAAAGAACAGGGTTATATGGCATCACGCCCAGAACCTCCAGGCCTTTCCTGTTCAGCCCCTTGCGGACTATCGGCTCGATCTTCTCGTATTTCTCTGGATCAATCTTGTTCACGATCACGCCAAGGATTTCGACCCCGGCCGCGTCGAATAGCGCCTTGTTCAGCATCACTTCATCAATCGGGCGTCCTATTCCACCGGCGCAAACAATTACCACTTTCGCCCCAAGGAGCTTCGCAACGTCGGCATTCGACATATCGAATACCGAGCCCACGCCTGCATGACCTGTGCCCTCGATAAGCGTGAAGTCTTTGCCCTTGGAAGCCGTCTCGTATGCGCTCGTGATCTGGGCGATCAGCTCGTCGCGATTCGGGTCATTGATGTAGGCCTCGGTGAAGCCTCGGGGGATCGCAACCGGCGACATGTCCGGCAAGTCGCAGTTGATGCCGTATGTCTCCTTGATAAGGATCGCATCTTCGTCAATCTTGTGGCCTTCAACTTCCACATAATGCTGGCCGACGGGCTTGATGTATCCCACGTTCCCGGTGCGCCTGAGCATGGCGGCAATAAGGCCGATGGATGCGATGGTCTTCCCGTCGTTCTGTCTGGTGGCAGCAACATAGACTTTCATGCCAAACTCCTGAGACTGGTTTGTCACATTATACACAAAAGTCAGGCTGCTTGCATGCTGCTCTGCGAGTTTTCCTTCGCTGATGATATTGGTTGACAAAAATCCGCTAGTGGTGTAACGTGATAATAGATTGGTAGTATGCTTTACTGGGAAACCCAACATCCACGAAGGTGAACCGAGATGCTTACTCGAACACTGCTTGCCGTAATCCTCGTTTTGTGCACGTCATTTGCCTTCGCGGTCCCCTTTGGCGACTTGAATTTCGAGAGTGCCGCAGTCCCGGACCCCGGCCCCTATTTTGACTCCCTGGAATGGGCCTCGGTTGCTCCCAGATGGTCTCACAGCTCGGGAGACGATACGGGATGGGTATACTACTACCACCACCATGTGGGGTGTTCGCAATGGTTCATGCTTGTGGACCAGTACACGGCCGGCTACAGCCCCCTGGCAGGAAACTACTCGCTTGCGCTCCAGAGCGGCGGCCTGTACAGCGGCGATACCCATCCCTGGGTGAACGCCTTCATCTCCATTTCGGGATACTTCCCCTACTCGGCCAGCCAAATTCGCTTGAAGGCGACCGGGAACTTCGGCGTCTATGTGAATAACACTCGGATCTCCATGTTTGGCGGTGGATCGAGCTGGTATGCTGACGTTTCTGCCTATCGTGGAAAAAACGCAACAGTGAGGATCCAGAACGAAGATGTCTATGACGAGGAGTGGTATCTGCATACGCCGGTACTCGTTGACGATATACAGGTGCCCCTTGTGCCCGAGCCGTCCGGCTGCCTGATTCTCGCCATGAGCCTGATCGGATCAGGCCTCCTGATTAGGCGGAAGCGGGCTTAGCGGATCTTCCGAATGGTGATTGTTTCCCCGTAGTCGCTGCGGAGCACGGTCTCTCGCAGTGGAAGTATGGCGAGAACCTCATCGCATTTTTCCATGAAACCCGATATTTCGCTGGGTAGGAGGGTATTCTCTGACAGTGGAGTATTAGTCTGTAAGCGGATGAGCGTAAGGAAATATCCCTGGATACTGCTTTTTCTCGCGCTGGCATGCTGGATCTCCGGCTGCGGTGGTGGCGGCGGGTCCTCCAATCCTATCGAGCCGTCGGACAACGACTATATCCTCTCCGTGCTCGTTCAGGGCAATGTGGTTCGCTGGACCGAGCCCATCCCGGTGTATCTGAATACCGTGAACGTTCCTGCCGATTGGAAACAGGCAGACGTCACCTTCTTTCAGCAGGCCGCAACTCAGTGGGCGGATGCGTCCGGCGGGAAGCTCAGCTTTGTCTACATCACTTCGCCGGTCAATCCCTGCGTATCCGTAAGATGGGTGAAAGACCATCCGATGGGAGAAGACCCGCCGACCATCGGGGCCACGAGGCTCACCTTTGCCATCATTCAGAACACGCAGTATGTTCAGGGCGTTACGATGGAACTCGCGGTAGACGGTGCGACCGGCCAGCCGCTCTCCGATAACATAATGAGACTGCTGTGCCTGCACGAACTCGGGCATGGGATCGGCATCTGGGGCCACAGCGACGATCCGAACGACATAATGTACCCATCCCTCGGCGGCCAAACCGGCCTCTCAGCGCGGGATATCGCCACCATCAACCGCCTCTACGACCTCCCTGCGGACATATACCAGATGCCCGCCTCCAAGCGAGGTATCACCCCCGAGCGCATCATCACCATCACGATGCCGTAGGATTCGTTTGTTCATTGTCCTCCCCGAAAATACCCCTAAAGTTACCTGCTTTCCGTGTCGAGAAGTAATGCGGAGGTAAGGATGATCGGTAGTTTATTCACCTCAGCCGCAGGGATGCGCACGCTGCTCGAACAACAGGATGTCATAGCAAATAACCTGGCGAACGCAAGCACCCCCGGCTTCAAGCGCTCATCCGCCGGCTTCCTCGCGTTAGTCAACCAGGCTCAGACCATCACCAACCCGACGACCCCCGCCCCACCGAGCGTCCGCTCAGTGGTTCCCACACTGATCGTTCACACGGATGTACGGCCGGGAACCATGACTGACACCAAGGACCCGACCGACCTCGCCATTGACGGCGAAGGCTCGTTCGTCGTGAGCACGCCAGGCGGAGAAAGGCTCACCCGGAGCGGGAGCTTCACCCTCAATGATACCGGACAACTCGTCACCAGAGAAGGCTATCCGGTCCTCGGCGAAGGCGGACCGATTCAGGTCTCGGGGACGAACTGGACGGTTGATACCAGCGGGAACGTCAGCGTAGACAAGACTATCGTCGGCAAGCTGCGGATCGAGGGATCGCAGCAGCCGGGCCGGATCATTCAGGGAAGTCTCGAGGACTCGAACGTCAACGTGGTCCAGGAGATGGTCTCCATGATCACCGGGCTTCGGGCATACGAGGCCAACCAGAAGGCAGTTCAGGCGATAGACCAGACACTCGACAAGGCCATCAATCAGATGGGACGTACGGCATAATTTCAGATTTCAAATTGCAGATTGCAGATTGAAGGGATTCGGAGGTAAGCAATGATAAGAGCATTATGGACGGCGGCCACCGGAATGGCCGCACAGCAGATGAACATTGATGTTATCTCGAACAACCTGGCGAACGTGAATACCACCGGGTTCAAGAAGAGCCGAGTGGACTTCCAGGACCTGCTTTACCAGACCATGAGGCCGGCAGGAATCACTGAGGCACAGGGATCTCAGGTGCCGACCGGAATTCAAGTGGGACTTGGAACTCGTCCCGCAGCGGTGACAAAGATCTTCACCCAGGGCGATTTCCAGCAGACCAATAATCCGATGGACCTCGTCATTCAGGCCGATGGATTCTTCCAGATACTCCTCCCCGATGGGACGACCGCATATACCCGCGACGGCACGTTCAAGCTGGACGCCCAGGGCCGAATGGTCACATCCGACGGATTCGCCCTTCAGCCGGAGATCACGATCCCCGCTGAGGCGACCAGCATATCGGTTGGTTCGGACGGCACGGTATCCGTGACTCTCCCAGGGCAGACGCAGCCGCAGGAGCTTGGGCAGATCCAGATCGCCAAGTTCCTGAATCCATCGGGCCTGAGCAATTGGGGGCGCAACCTCCTGACCGCCACTGCGGCATCCGGCGACGCCATTGTAGACACCCCCGGCCTGAATGGCCTGGGCACGCTCCAGAACGGTTTTGTGGAGATGTCGAACATCAAGGTCATTGAGGAGATGGTCAACATGATCGTCGCCCAGCGGGCTTATGAAGTCAACTCGAAGGCTATACAAACAGCCGATGAAATGCTAAACATCGCGAATAACCTTAGACGCTAATGTTGAACAGAGCTATACAAATCGTGATTCTGATAGCGCTGTCTGCGAGCGCTTTGGCTGCTAACCGAGTCAGCGTGATGGTAAAGCCGTCCGCCGAGGTTTCCGCGCCGAACGTTGTACTAAGCGATATCGCCGGTACGAGTGACAAACTTGGATCGGTTGCGATCTGCTCCTCGCCATTGCCCGGGAAGTCTCGGCAGCTTACTCGCGATCAGATAGTCATCGCCCTGAAAAGGGCTGGCGTGTACGAGACGATCGAACTTCTATGCCCGGACCGGATCAGCGTAGTGCGGACGGCGTCCACCGTTTCGCCCGAAGCTCTCCTCGAAACCGCGCGGCAGTTCATCCAGTCATCGAACGACCTCACCGGGACGGTTTCGGTAGAGCCGGTCAGGGCCATTGCTCCGCAGATCGTCCCCTCGGGCAAGCTGGAGATGCGAGTGAAAGCCGGCATCAGGGCCATCCGCAAGGGGCAGAACAACCTGCCGATCGAGATGCTGGTAGACGGCCGAATATATCGGATGATCAGCGTCCCGGTGCTGGTCAAGGTCCTCGCGATCGTCCCAGTCGCCACCAAAGCGTTCACTCGCTCGGAGGAGATCAGCTCGGCCAACTATTCGCTCCAGGAGCGTGACATCACTACCATGCCCGCCGACATAATCATCGGCGAGCCCGAGTCAGGATGGACTGCCGTAGTCCCGATCCCCGAGGGATCCGTTCTTCGCCGAAGCTGGGTATCCGACCCGCCGGCTATCCGCTCGGGCGACGTAGTCTCGGTGGTCGTGACCAACGGCACAGTGAGGATTTCCGACAAGGGCACGGCAGTCCAGGAAGGACGCCCCGGCGACCTCGTCAAGGTTCGGATGCTTGGTGACGCCCGGGAGATTCGCGGAACGGTTGCCGGCCCGGGAGTCGTGCAAATAACCATGGGGAGGAAGTAATCATGACCCGCATTCTAATCATCACAGCACTCATCATTCTCATCGGCAGCTCCGTTTCGGCGGAGTCGCTCTGGCCGCCGGTCTGCAGGCCCATGTTCACGGACCTCAGGCCCAGCCAGGTCGGCGATCTGGTCACCGTGCTCATAATCGAGCAATCGGCATCATCCCAATCGGCCACCAGCGATTTCGATAAGTCGCTCGATCATAGCAATGGAGCAGGCATGGGCCCGTTCCTCAAGCTGATCCCTGAACTCGGTTATAATTCCGGGCAAAGCAGCGCGATGTCCGGCAAAACAACGATCTCGAACAAGTTCGTCACAACGCTCACAGCGCGGGTGACGAGGGTGCTCCCGAACGGCAGCCTGGAAATCGCCGCCGAGCGCTCGATCGATCTGAATGGCGAGAAGCAGGGAATCGTCCTCACGGGCCTCGTGCGGCCGCAGGACATCAGCCCGAACAATACGGTGCTGTCCACCAGCATCGCCGACGCCAAGATTGATACCATCGGCAAGGGCCCGGTCGGTGATCGGCAGCGGGAAGGTCTCATCAGCAAGCTGCTCAAGTT
>DASRZD010000170.1:0-3963 GCA_035686805.1 Armatimonadota bacterium | reverse complement strand
TCAACATCAACATCCTTCATGCGATTGCCCTCGGGGAAAATCTGGAAACCGCTGCGATCAACGAAAAGCGTGCCGTCCGTGCCATGGAATTGGATGCCGTATCCCTTGCCGTCAATGCCTCGGTCACAGCAGCCCCTGAAGGAATAGACCATCGTGAAGCCGGGGAAGTCGTAGACCGCCTCCATGGTATCCGGAACGTCGCTGATGTCCTCCAGCCCGTACTTGCCCCCCGAGGCCGAGACCGCCAACGGAGCATCAATCGACATCGCCCATAAGACTACGTCAATCAGATGAGTGCCCCAATCGGTGATCTTGCCGCCCGCATAATCCCAGAACTTCCGGAATTGCTGGCTGAACCGTACCGAGTTGAAGGCTCTTTCCGGGGCAGGACCGAGCCACATATTCCAGTCCAGACCTTCGGGCGGCTGGCCGTCGGGTGTATTGCCGATGCCCTTAGGGAAATGGTTTTCGCAGTTCCAGCATCGAGCGAGGGTCACCTTGCCGATCTCCCCGCTCTTGATGATGTCCACCGCGCGCTGGAAATGCGTGCCGCTCCTCTGCTGAGTGCCGACCTGCACGATTCGCTTGTTGGCCCTCGCCGCCTTGACCATCGCCCGCCCCTCAACGATGTTGTGGGCGACCGGCTTCTCGACATAGACATCCTTCCCGGCCTTGCAAGCGAGGATAGTGGGAATCGCATGCCAGTGGTCTGGTGTCGAGACAACGACAGCATCAATATCCTTACGATCAATGATCTTTCTGAAGTCCTGATACACCGCAGCCTTGCCGTCGGTCTTCTTGGCGAAATCCTCGGCCCGAGGGAGGTAGACATCGCAGACTGCCGCAATCTCCACGTCCGGCTGCTTGATGAAGTCATTGAAGTTCTTCCTACCCATGACCCCGCAGCCGATGAAGCTAACGACGATCTTGTCCTTTGGTGTGACCGGCTGCTGAGCCCGAGCCTGCAGATTATTCAGCAGCTCACCGCTCACCAATCCCAAGCCAAGACCAGCGGCCGTCCTCCCAGATCTGGTGAGGAAATCCCGCCTGGATACCTTCTCTTTCATAGCATTCTCCTAGATCTCGAACATGTCAGCCTTGTATTCGAGTTTCTTGCCCTTTGCAATCGCCTGGTTCGCAAGGAGGCAGGAGACGGCGGCCTGCAGGCCTTCCTGTGCATTGCACCCCGGCTCCTTGCCCTCGCGGATGCACTGGATGAACGACTCTATCTCGCTCAAATAATCGTCCTTCTTCGCCGTGCCTGCATCCAGTTGCTTTCCCTCGCCGGCCTGTGCCTTCAGTCTCGGAGTTACGTCCGCGTCCAGGACGATTGCCTCCTTGCCGCCGACTTTCTCCTTGTGTGCCATGCTTGCCCACGCAAGCTCCTCGGCCCTGGGCTCAGGAATCAGCCTGGCCCCGCTCGGGCTCATGATGAGAGTCCCCTTGTCGCCCATGAACTGCTCATAGCAGTTGTCGTACTGGTTCGTGGTGAGCGACTGGAAGTAGACCTTTACGCCCTCAGGATATTCGAAAAGGACGTTCACATTGTCATACGTCTCACGGCCGTCTTTCCAGTAGTCAATCCCACCCATGCCCATGACTGAGATCGGTGCGGAATCTAGGAACCAGTTGGTCACGTGAACCTGATGACTTGCCAGCTCGGCCATGAGGCCCTGTGATTGATCCTTGTACATGCGCCAGTTGATCAGCCGCTCGAATTGGGGATCAGGCACCGCCCGCCGCCAGTTGCCGTTTCGGTTCCACATCAGCCGGACGTGAGTGATCTTGCCGAGCACCCCCTGCTTGATGAGATCATAGGCATGGCTGTAAAGCGCGTTGTACCTGCGCTGATGGCCGATCTGCAGAACCTTCTTGGTGTCTCGCGCTGTCTTTGCCATGGCCTTTGCGTCATCAATCGAGTAGGCCATCATCTTCTCGGAGAAGACGTGTTTCCCGGCTTGCATGGCAGCAATCGCCATCGGGGCGTGGAGATAGAGCGGAGTGGCGATGAATATCGCCTGGATATCCTTGCGCTCGAGCATCCATCGGTAATCCTCATATCCTCGCGCACCTGGAACAGTCTTGAGCGCCTTCTTCAGGTTCGGGGGGTAGATATCGCATATGCCGACCATCTTGACCCCCGGCACCCTGAGAGCCTTCCCCATGTCCAACGTTCCCTGACTCCCGACGCCTATGAATCCGCAGGTGACAGGCTCGACTTCCTGAGCGCGGGCAGATCCGAACAGCCCAACCGAAGCAGCAGTTACCGCCGCCCCTTTCAAGAAGTCCCTTCGACTAATATCAGTCATTGTGAAACGCCTCCTATTTTGATAACCTCCGGCCCAAGCCCCTGCCAATCCTCCCTCACGAAGACTGCGCCGACATCGGGATGGGCCTCGCAATATTCCTGAGCCTTCTCCAGGCCGAAGATGAAAAACGCGGTTGACAGGGCCTCGCCCTCCACCGGATCGGACGCAATCACGCTTGCGAGGAGCAGTCCCTCGGCAGGCCGGCCGGTCCTTGGATCAATGAGATGGCTGTATCTCCTACCGTCTATTTCTACAAAGCGCTCGTGACTTCCTGATGTCGAGAGCGCCTGGTTTCTTAGTAAGACTGACGTGATTCGCTCGCATTGGTTCACCGGACTTCGAATTCCTACCGCCCAGGCGTCTTCATCCGGAGGGCTTCCGAGCGCATAAACCGTGCTCGCCCCGGCGCTTATGAGCGCGTTTTCTACTCCGCGATCAACCAGCAACTCGGCGATCTGCTGGGCCGCATACCCCTTTCCGATTGCTCCCAGATTCAGCTTCATGTCTGGGTTGGAGAATCGCACCGCGTTCTCATCCGGATCAAAGACAATCTCTCCCGTGGTCTTTGGAATGTCGGCAGGAATGGACTCCGAGGAACTCCAAAGATCAATCAACCGCCCGGCTGTGATGTCGAATGCTCCCTCAGTTTCCGCCGACAAGCAGGCCGCAGTCTGCAGCAATCCATAGAGCCGCGGCTCAACCCGCACCCATTCTTTCACAGCAAGCGCATTGATATAGCTGATCTCACTATCCGGCCGGAAGACGCTCAACTGCTCCTCCAGCCGATGGACCTCCTCAAACGCCTCTTCCGCGGCGGCAAGCAGATGCCTCCTATCTTCGCCGCAGAGCAGCAACTCGAACTCGCATCCCATCGCCCGGCGGATTACTCGAATCATCGTCAGATCTTGCATGGAGGACAAACGTCCACGACCTTCTCTTTTTCGGGATCGAAGCGCATGACCCTCTCTTCACGATAGGACTGAACTCCCAGCGCTATCGCCACCATGATTCGGTATGCCGTGTCGGCATCGAGGTGGGGCTTGTTCCGAGTCCGGACGCAATCGAGGAAGTTGTCCATGTGACTGGGCCGCGGTTCGAGGGCCACCTTGACCTCCTGCCGGTCCTTGAACTCATCCTCGGGCCGGATGACGATGCCCGGGGCCTCGAAGTACATGGTCGCCTCATGGCCGCGGATGAACTCAGGGACGCCCTGCCGATTCGCCATCGAGGAACACAGAACGACCGAATGGTCGGTCGGATAGTCAATGATCATGTGGAAGGTATCAGGTACGTCGCGGTCATGCTGGACGTAGATTCCTCCGCCCGCCGAGACTCGCTTAGGGAACTCCGGGCCGAGGGCGATCTGGAGGTGAGAAAGCTGATGATAGAAGAGGTCGGTAGCGATGCCGCCCGAGTAGTCCCAATACTTCCGCCATCGGAAGAACCTCTCCTTGTCGAAGTCTCGCTTGGGTGCGGATCCGAGGAACGCCTTCCAGTCGAGGTTGTCGGGGCTGGCGCCTTCATCAATCGGATAGTTCCATTCGCCACGAGTGGAGTTGCGGCAGAGACTGCTCGACGACCACAGTACCTTGCCGATTGCACCTTCCTTGATCAGCCGATTTGCCTGCCACCACTGATCGCCCGAGGTTGACTG
>DASRZD010000169.1:0-9424 GCA_035686805.1 Armatimonadota bacterium | reverse complement strand
ATGATACGATTTGCCGGCCTCGACTCTGCCTGCATCGAGCGTTCCGACACCTGCCACGAAGAAGCGAACCCCTCCTCCCAATATCTGCAGGAAATAGCCGTCCTGCTGCCAGAGACCGTGGCTGAGCAGGACAGGTATCACGCCCGGCTTCTCCAGCATCACCCACATTTCCAGGGTGATCTCCATGTCTGGGCTAAACTCAGGACGGTTCGGGATGACCAGGTAGTTTCCATCCTTGAAATGGGCGACTGGAACTCCATTCACACTCTCGACTGCCGAAACCGTTCCCCAGGTCCCCGGCGTGATGCCTTCAAAGTCGAGCGAGAGTATTGGGCTGAGTTCGCCTTGCTCGAGGGCCGAGCACTCGACGACATTGGAAGCCTGACCTTTGCCGCCGAGCCGATCCAACGGAATAACCTGGTAGTACTGAGTCTTACCGGGCTCGGCCCTGGCGACGAATCGGTGATCACTCCAATTGTTCATGGTGACGGGCTTGTCATCGAGGGCAGTCCACGGGCCCTGTTCGGATGGGGCGGTGTTCACCAGGAATCCGTTCGTTCCCAGCGAGGCCTTGCCCCAGCGAAGGATGATCTTGCCCTGGGCGGGAGTTACGCTCAATGTGGGCGCCGGCAGATTGGGAATCTCCGGGCACTGGACCTCACGCGTGGCGACGCCCTTGCCCCCGATGGGCGTCACGGTATAGCGGCAACTCTTGCCGGGGAGTACATCGCGATCCTCGAACCAGGTGTCGCTCACAGTCTTCAGCGGCTCGAATTCGCCGTCGCCGACGGCGCGTCCGATCTCGTATCTCCCCTCCGGAGCGGTCCATTGCAGAACGACTGAGCCCTCACCGCGGGTCGCAGTCAGATTCGATATCGTGGGGATAACCTGTTTCGGCACATTGACGACCCGACTCGGCTCGATGGGCGAGATCAGCGCAACCTGATGCATGAGGCCTTCACCCGGCCAGCGGGTGATGACCTTGCCGCCGCCGAACAGCTCGATGGCATACTCGACTCCGATGCCCACGCTCGGAATCGTCCCCTCGAAGTACCTCTCGGCCGGCTTGCCGAGATACCTGGTCTTCGATTCACTCTCGCCGAACGATCGGTACATGACCCTCGCCCGGCAGCCATCCATGCGGGCGACGACCTTGATGGGCAAGGGGGTGTCCGTGGGCCAGACACTATTCGGGTTTATGGGCGATAGTGAGGGGACAGACCCCCCACCCTGGCCCTCCCCCCTCGGTGTGGGGGAGGGGGTGGCCAGCGCCGTCAGCTCGTTCTTTGCGGCCTGGTAGGCGGCGAAGGCTTTGGCGTTCACGGTGGCCAGTACGCCGAGTTCGCCCTTATTCGTGACTCTTCGGGCGCAGGCATCCAGCGCCTCGTCGAATCGGGCGGCCTCCAGCTTGGCGAGGGCTTCCGATGCGAGTTTGGCCGCCTCAGGATTCTCCCCTGCAACCTTCTTGTCCCTGGCCTGCTTCAGGAGGTCCGCCACCTCTCCCTGAGGCGCGAGCAACTGGGCCGTTCTCTCGTATGCGAGCGCGAATTCGGCGGTGGCAATTAGATAGGTCATGCGCTCCTCTTGCGAGTCAGACAAGTCGGACCAGTCAGACCGGTCGGACTTCAGGTGGGCTAGAATTCCCTCAAGCTTTCCGACCTTCTCAGGATCAATGGGCGAGCCCCAGCCGAAATGCCCGCACTCCGCCTGACCCCCTCCCCCGACTAATCGGTAGCCGAGGGACTGCATCTGCATCAGGATGTCCGCCATCTCGGCGGCGTGCGCCTGGCCGAAACAGCGCTTCGCATAATCGGCGTAGAACCCCTCATAGGTCAGGTTCGGATTCCAGGCGAACTGGGACATAATCGCGTGTGACTCCTCCACATCCCTCGTCCGCCAGTGAATCCCCAGCACGCCCCGGCTCCCCTTCTCCAGCGAGTCACGGCAGGCATTGAGCCATCGGCTCGCATTCGGCTGAGGATGCCACTGGTCGCCGTCATATTCGAACCAGGGGATCGGCCAGTATTCACGCTTGGGGGAGAGTTTGCCATAGGCGGCGCTGACTTTGTCCGAGACGACGATATTGTCCAGGGCCGAGAAGATCACGTCCTGGGGCACAATCTTGTCCAGGCCGGGATAGAAGTCGGTGCAGTGCAGATGATTGTCCCCTCCCCAGCCGGAGAGGATGAGTCGCATATTCGGCGCAATCTCGTGCAGGATGCGGTGGGCCTCGCGGGTATAGATGGCGAGGCGGACGGCCTCGGTGATCTTGCGCGGGCTATCCAGATAGGCGAGCTCCTTCTCGTAACGGCGGTAGTATGCGCCGAGATCGGAATCGAGCGAAGGAGGATCGAAGCCATGCAGCCCCATCGCCTCAGTCTCCCAGATCCAGACGTAGTCGAGCATGGGATACTGGGCGGTCAGATGCTTCAGGCGCTTCTCCAGAGTGTCGATGTTCGCGGGGTCGGTCGGGTCGCCGCTGACCTCGAAACCCAGGCAAGTCTTCAGGCCGCGGGCATGGGCATAGTCGAGCGCCCTCTTCAGCAATTCCTGGGAGTCGCGGATCGAGCGCTCGCGATCATTACGGTAAAGGGATGGCAGTGCGCCGAAGTATTTGCGGCTGAAGTACTTGCTCGTGCCGAAGCCGAAATTTCTGGTTTCCATGGGGACCGTCCCCCACGTGCCGACCTCCGTGCTGCACAGGGGCTCGCCGATCTTGTACTTGCCGTCCTCTTCGTAGGCGGCAAACGGCTCGTAGTCGTAAACGTGGAAGCCGATGAAGTTGTTCTTCGTCTTGGAGAGCTGGTCGAAAAACCAGGCGTAGTCCTCGAAGTCCCAGGCGGTCGGGCTGTTGAAGAAGTTGTACCAGGGCAAGGTGCCTCGAATCTCCAGCGCCGGCTTGCGGGAGAAGTTCACGTCGAGCAGGGCGAAGGGCTTCTTCGCCGGGATGGCGTCGCCGCCGAGGTAGAAGCCAAAACCGTACTCCTCCAGGAGGGCATAAGCGCCATAGAGGACCGCGTTTGGAGTATTGCCGGTGACGATCAGGACCTTCCGCTTGCCGTCGGTGAAGGTCTTGAGCAGGTAGCCCTCGTCACCGAGACTGCCGACCTGAGGCTTGAACTTCGCCACCAAGGGATTCGAGGCCGGGGTCCCGATGGCGATGGCATCGCCGTCGGCTTTGGCGGCAATCGGGAGCAGGGAATCCGTCCCGGCATACTGATACTTCTGCAGCTCCCGCGCGGCAAGCTGCTCGAGTGAAGACGGATTCGGCCCCGTCACGATGGTCGTGGCGGCAATGGCATTGCCGGCGGCAAGGAGGCAAACGAATAGAAACCAGATCCGGCGCATAGAGTTACCTCGGTGTTTTGATATAGAGTTAGCCGTGGGGTAGCCGACATTCCTGCATCCGCCTTGCAGCAGAGCGATTTGGGTTAATATCGTCTCTTTTGCAGCCTCTAATATTTCTTGACACCAATCGTTCAAAAATGGTATAAATTATCGGCTTGGGTGCCCTGAGAAGGGGGCACCGCTTTTTTTATTCACTGGAAAGGGGCAGCAATATGTCCTACCGGCGGTTCGCAATCATTCTGACCGCTTTCATTTGCATTCTACAAAGCGTTTCCACGGCCGCGCCTCGGATTGACCCTCAGGACCTAAAGAACATTATGCTCCTGAAGGATGTCAGGCCCGGGATGAAGGGCTACGGCCTCACGGTCTTTCGTGGGGTGAAGCCGGAGCAGTTCGAGGTTCAGGTACTCGGAGTGCTAAAGAAGTTCTATTTCGGCTCGGACCTGATCCTGGTGAAGCTCACCGGCGGGCCCATGAGCACCCGAGGCGCGAATCTCATCGAGGGCATGAGCGGAAGCCCTGTCTACGTCAACGGCAAGCTGCTGGGGGCATTCTCGATGGGCTACCCCTTCGGTAAAGAGCCTATGGGCATGGTGACGCCGATCGAGTACATGCTCGATGCCTGGGACCCATCGCTGCCTACGAAGCCGTCATCCTTCTATCCGATGAGCACCGGCAGCCAGGAGCCGGTCCTGCTGGATGCCGGCGAGTATGGCAAGGTGGCGATTGACTACGGGCAGGGAGTGGATGCCGGCAGCGACACGATAGTCTTCCGGCCGCTCGCGACTCCTTTGTTCGTCAGCGGCATGTCGCCTCACATCATGTCATGGATGGCGGATGATCTGAAGGCGCTGAATATTCAGCCTGTCGCAGGGCCGGGACTGGCGACCGATAAGGCCCACTTGAGCCCCGATCTCCAGCCGGGGTGCGCCATAGGAGTGTCGTTCGTGACTGGCGACCTGGACATGACCGGAATCGGCACTCTAACTTACCGGCGAGGGGACAAGCTATTGGGTTTCGGGCATCCGATGATGATGACTCCCATGATGAATGGCCTTGGTCCGATTCAGGCGGCGCTGACGACGGCCTATGTCTATGATGTCTATCCCAGCCTCCTGATATCCAGCAAGATCGCTGCGCCCATCAAGACGGTGGGCACGGTGTTTCAGGACAGGCCGTGGTCAATCGGCGCAACCATAGGCAAAGCGCCCGAAATGATCCCGGTAACCATCCATGTGGACGACCAGTCCCTCGGTCGGAAGAAGGATTTCCACGTGCAGGTCATCCGGCACCCAATGCTCGCTTCCAGTCTGGTAACAGCAGTGACCGCCGAAGCGATTTTCGAGATGAGAGGGAGTCCCGGCGACGCGACCGCAAACGTGAAGCTGGACATCACCGCCGACGAGGTAGGGACGATCACCCGTGAGAACTGCTACTTCGACCCCGTCTCGATTGACATGGCGTCCGTGACCGAGCTGCATCAACTGCTTTCCATGCTTCAACTAAACTCGTTCTACCCGGTGGCGGTGAAGACGGTCACTGTAAATGTGACGATCCTTCCCAAACATCAGACGGCGAAACTCGAGCGCATTTTCCTCAAGGAGAGCAAGTTCAAACCCGGCGACACCATTGAGATTGGGACGGTGCTCAAGCCATTCAAGGGCGACAGGATCACCAAGACGATCAGCCTGGAATTGCCGAAGAACACGCCCGATGGGCGTATGACTCTGGAGGTCTTCGGCGGGAGCGCGTCCCGAAGCTCACTGTCGCTTATGTCATCCGGGCAGTCGGGCGCGACAATCCTGGGCGGACCGCCGTCATCAGCGCCGGCCCCCACTATGGATAACTTGAAACAGGTGATTAAGAAGTTTCTGGAGCGCAACAAGAACGACGAGTTGGTGGCGAGGGTACTGCTCCCCCAGAGCGTCCCGGTGATCGCGGGTGAGAAGTTCACGGCGATGCCTCCTACGATGCTGGATGCGATGAAGTCCACGAAGGCGACTGCTCTCGGCACCGAGCGCGAGGAGATCAAGAAAGCTAATCCTCAGGACTGGGTGATACTCGGCTCGCAGAGGGTCTCGATAACCGTGCAGAGGGAGCAGAAGGCGGAGAAGAAGGCGGCGGTGAAGAAGCCGTCCGACGCTTCTTCCGGACCGCCGGCAGGCCCTGACTCTTCATCCGACGAGTCGGGAATGGACGAAGGGGATGATTCGGGCGATGAGGGCGGCATTCTGCTGGATGCTTTCCATTCGGGATTGACAACCCTTGCGGACTCTGATACCTCGCCTGCCGAGGAAGCTCCCGCCGCCGAAGATCAGCCTCAGCCTGCGGAAGAGGACAATGCGCCTGCCGACGAAACCACCGAGGTCACTGCACCTGCGCCTCCTCGCGAAGTTGACGAGAAGCCCGTGGGACGAGTGCCGCAGGTCTGGAAGCAGACGACTCGGACCGAGTTCCTGACCGGGACTTTCAAGAGTACGGCTGCGACGACCGGCGACTTGGTGGCCCTCGCGGGAGGGCTCAAGCCGCTCTATGATTCGGGCGAGACCTACGTCTGGCAGCTTCTTCCCGACGGCAAGGGGAATGTCTACGCCGGCACGGGAAATCATGGGATCATCTACAAGATCGCGCCCGACGGCACTGCGACCGTCGTCTATGACTCCCCCGAGTTGGAGATCAACAGCCTTGCGATGGATTCGAGCGGCGTCCTGTATGCGGGTACTTCGCCGAACGGGATCGTGTACAAGATCGAGGGGGACAAGGAAGCCGGTGCCTTATTCGACGCCGATGAAAAGTATATCGTTGCGCTGGCACTCGACAGCAAGGGCAATCTCTATGCGGCGACCGGCGATAAGTGCAAGGCCTACCGCATTTCGCCCGACGGCAAGTCGGAGGTCGTGCTCGACTCATCCGAGCGACATGCCCTCTCGCTCGCGGTTGACAAGGATGACAACCTCTATGTGGGCACGGCGGTCAGCGGGATTATCTACAAGATCCCGTTCGGCGGAAGGCCATCGGTGATCTATGACGCCGCCGAGGATTCCGTGACCTCGCTTGCGGTTGACTCTCAGGGCGTGCTATATGCGGGGACAACGCCGAAGGGGGTGATCTATAAACTCGCCCCCGACGCGACTCCCAAGGTCGTATATGACAAGGCGGACAAGGCGGTCCTCGGCATCACATGCGCCGAGAACGGGGGCGTGTTCGCGGTCACCCCGACGAACGTGTATCGGTGCACGTCCGACGATAAGGTCTGCACGCTGGAAAACAAGCGCGACCTTCAGTTCATGTCGCTCGCAGTGAAGGACGGCATGCTCTATGCCGGAACGGGGAATGTCGGCTCGGTCTATTCGGCCGAGATCGGCAAGGCCACCGAAGGCACGTATGAGTCGCCGGTCCATGACTGCTCGCTTCCGTCGAAGTGGGGGCAGATCGAGTGGTCGGCGGACATCCCTCAGGGAGCGTCAGTCACATTGCAGACGAGGACGGGCTTTGTCGCCGAGCCGGATTCCACCTGGAGCGAGTGGTCGGCTCCTTACGCGGCTTCGGGCGCGGAGGTAGTTAATCCGACCGGCCGGTACATCCAGTACATGGCGACGTTGAAGTCGGCGGATGCCTCGTCGAGCCTCAATCTCAAGGATGTCAGCATTTCCTACTTGCCGGCCAACCAGACCCCGAAGGTCACACTCACCAGCCCTAAAGGCGGAGAGAAATGGGCGGGGAAGAAGACCATTCGATGGACCGGCACTGATCCGGAAAAGGATAATTTGAACTACCAGGTCTTTTACTCATCGGATGGCGGCGCTAACTGGCAGCAGCTTAAGGACAAGATTAAGACGGCGCCGCAGCCTCCGAAGGAAAAGCCCGCGAATGACAAGCAGCCGAAGCCCAAGAAGGAGAAAGCTCCCAAAGGCGAGGCCATGAAGATATCCGCCTCGGATCCGGAGCAGATGCTGGCCGAGATGGCAGCCGAACTCGACAGGCATCCCGAGATTCCTCAGGACGTGAAGGACAAACTCCTGGCCGAAGCGCCCGGCATGATCGCAGACCAGCAAGACCGGGCTGCCAAGCAGGATGCTCAGTCGTCGGAGGAAGCTCCACCTGATCAGAAACCGGAGAGCAACGGCACGAAGCAAACCAGCCTGACATGGGATACGGCGAAAAATGCGGACGGCACGTACATGGTGAAAGTCGTCGGCTCGGACAAGGCCGCCAACCCAACAGACGGACTAACCGGCGAGGCGATTTCCGAGCCGATAGTGATCTGCAACAAGCCCCCGAGAGTCTCGGCATTCAAGAAGACGGTCACGATTCAGGCTGATAAGAGCGTCAGCTTAGAAGGGTTCGCTCTTCAGGAGGTGACGGGAATCGCCGGGGTGCAATACAGAGTCGGCAAGGGCGACTGGGCCTCGGCAATTCCGACCGACGGGTTGTTCGACTCGAGCTTCGAGTCCTTCACCATAAAGACCGAGCCGCTCGAGAAGGGCGAGTATACGATGGAGGTCAAGGCAATCAGCCAGGCAGGGCGTTCGGCGACGGCCAAACTGCCGGTAAAGGTGGAATAGCTATGAGATTCATATTTGCGGCATTGATTCTGCTGAGCACATCAGCGATGGCAGGCGGAGTTAGTTTCAACAAAGACGGACTCCTGATGGTTGACGGCAAGCCGTTCTTCCCGGTGGGCATGTATACCATCCAGAGCCGTAGTGGGGATCATGATGCCTGCCTGAAGGAAGCTCACGAGGCGGGGTTCAATACGACGGTCTACTACGCCCTCACGACCGAGACACTCATGCCCCTGCTCGATGCGGCGAACCGCAATGGGATAAAGGCGTTCGTCTACCCCACCATGCCGTTTTCGCTCAGAAAGGGCAGCGAGACGACCGAGACCATTACCAAGGACGTACAGGACAAGATGAATCATCCGGCCCTCTTGGGGTGGTATCTGGTGGATGAGCCGGAGGGCATTGGGAAGGCCGATACGCAGAAGACCTTAGAACTCTACCAACTCGTTAAGAAGCTCGACCCCAGTCACCCGTGCTCGCTCGTGATAATGAGCGCGAAGGCGGCGGGCGATTTCAAGGACTGCGCGGACGTTATCTGGACCGACCCCTACCCCATCCCCAGCAGGCCGGTGACGGTTGTGGCCGATCAGACGACCGCCTGCATCAAAGCCATCGGGGACAAGCCCCTGTGGGTCGTGCCCCAGGCATTCGACTGGAGCGTATGGAATACCGGCAAGGTAGACAAGGTTCATCGGCCAACTCCCGAGGAGGAGCGGTGTATGACTTATCTGGCGGTCGTTCACGGGGCGAAGGGAATCATCTACTGGGCGCACACCGGGTCGAAGTACTACATCCACGACTACCCGGAGCATTGGGCGGCGGTGAAGAAGATCGCGGGCGAGCTGAAGTACCTCAGCCCCATGCTGCTCACCCCCGACTCGAAGCTGAAGCTCACCGTCGAGGGCGGGAGCATTGACTCGATGGTAAAGGAACTCGGCGGAAGCGTCTACGTATTCGCGGTAAACCGGGACCCGAAGGATTGCCAAACGGCTTTCTCAGTGCCCGGGAAGTGGAAGGCCGAAGTCCTGTTCGAGGGACGATCGGTGAACGTGGATGGGGCGTCGTGGAAGGACGATTTCAAGCCTCTGGAAGTACACGTCTACAAACTGACGGATCAGTAGATAACCTCCTCGGCGCTCGTGGAGAAAACTTTTTTTGGACGAACGTTTGACTTTATTAGCACCGGGGTACACAGTGAGTGCATTAGCCTTGCCCTCACAGGCAACTGATGTGTCCTTGCTTTCCTCATGCACTGGCGGTGTCGGAATGCCGGCACCGCTCTCTTTTTTGACCGTTTGACCTCGGTTTGCACCGAAGGTTATAATGCCCCCGTTTATGCTAATCCGCCTGGCTTCTGAAGACGACCTCGCTGCGTGCGGGGTGATATATGCCAGTGCCTTCGCCGGCCCTCCCTATGACGAGGAATGGGCGCCGTCCAAGGCATCTGATATGCTTGCCGAGCTGTTGAAGAAGGACCCCGAAAGCTGCTGGTGCGCCGAGGAGGATGGCCA
>DASRZD010000168.1:0-2876 GCA_035686805.1 Armatimonadota bacterium | reverse complement strand
ACCTGAGGATCCTCAGTCCGACTCAGGCGGTTTGCCCTTGGAGCGTCCCGACTCTCGGGAAACCAGCGAGCGGACCGACGCCACTGCATCGGAGTAGGACCGCTTGAAGGCATCCTGCATTTCCTGTCGAGTCATCTTGCGGCCGGTCGTGTAGTAGAAGATCAGCCCTTCGCCGACGACTGTCGTTCCCGCGTATGCCACCGCTCCCTTGGGAACCAGCCCTCCGCCAAGCGGGATCTTCGAGACGAGGTTCCTCGCCAGCGAACGCCATCCGAACGCCGCCCCGATGATCGAGCCGATTTCCCGCCACTGAGCGGTGTATCCGACCCTGACGCTGTGGACCGCCCCGAGCATGAAGAGCATGCGAACCTGATTCGCGGTGAGGACCACCATATCGCTGGCGGCTTCCACTATGCCGATGAGCGGCAGCAGGGGGCTGGGGATCACATCCCCCAGGGCGGTGGCGACTACGAATATAGCGTTCTCCCGTGATACTTCGCGGACGATCCTCCGGGCGATCTCGGGCCGGAAGGCAGGTAGGCATGAGGCCAGGGCCAGCCTCAGATCGGTTCCCCGGCGGCTGCATGCGACGGCCCTTATTCGCTCGTTGGGCGCATTGAGGTCGAGTGGGGCGACCCTCTCAATCCCGGCCGCTTCCGTGGCGAGGATGAAATCCGCCTTCCGGATCTCCCTCAACTGATCGTCGTCCAGTGGGGCGACATAGCATCTGAATACTCGCTCAGCACAGTGAACGTCCTCCCAGGGCGAAGGCCCTAGAAGAAACTCCTTGACGGCGGTGACCTCTTCCGCCGATGCCCCGACTATCGCCATGGTGAACGGCAGCCCGGCTTCACGAGCGACCTTCCCCGGGTCGAGCTGCCGCACGGCTTTCCAGATGCTCCGCAAAGTACCATTTGCCATGTCATTGGGCCTTTCGGCAAAGGCGATGGTCATTCCTGCCCCGGTCGGACAAGTCAGACAGGTCCGACAGGTCTGACCTCACGCATCACGAATCACGCAACCTTATGCCGCCCCGTTGCAACTCTTATCGTTTTGAAGGTACTATACTCACGGGAGACGTCCTATGAAAGAAACCCGAAGGCTGGATATCCTCGCCGCCATCGGCGGAGTGTTGGCGCTGGCGCTGGTTATTGCCGTCTTCGGCATCTACCTCCAGGAAACACGACTAGTGCCTCCAGACGAAATGAAGTGCTGGAATGCAATGCTGAGGAGCATCCGGCGGCCTGACGTGCGGGAAGACCTTCAAGCACTCAAACCGCCTAATGGAAGCCTGGACGTAGATATGGAGCAACTTCGGCGAGCCGCCCGAAAGTACCCGAGCAGCCCTCGTATCACTTTCCATCTTGGGGTACTGGCTACGGATCCCCTGGCATCCGAAGAACTCAGACACTTGTCCCGACTCGATCCTGGGAACGCCTTGCCGTTTTACCTACTGGCGTCGGAGGCATCTTCGAGCGGAGACTGGGATTCGGCGCTGAAGCTGCTAGCAAAGGCGAATTCGCTGGAAGGGCTCGACCTTTATGACTTCCCTCTTGAGTTCGCCAAGCGAGACGGCGTACTTGAGATGGGGCTGGAGATGGCGAGCTCAGGTGCAAACATGGCCGTCTACTCTGACCTTAGAGATCTTGCCAAGAACGCTGCTAGACACGCGACGAACTTGCATACAGGCGGCAAAGGTAGTGATGCTATGGCATTATTGGCGGGTGTTCGGCAAATGGGCTGGGCACTCGCAAGACGACATGATGCAAAAGCCATGGATGCCCTCGTGGGATGCTCAATCCTGCGAATCTGTAACAAGGCAGGCACACGGATAGCGGCCGATATGCATAACGACAGTGAACTGGCCCGGATAAGAGCCGAATCCGAGGAGCTAACGTGCATCAGAGCCGGCGTTCGGATGTTCACAATTGAGATTACAGAGAGGATGACGAATCGGACGATCAAGTTCCTGTTCCTAAGCGTGCCGGTGTTTCTCCTGCTGATCTCGTTCTCGCTCTGCATGCTTAGTTCGCTCGTCTGGCTGACAATGGACATCTTTAGATCAAGACGATTGCCCGCGTCGGACTTCCACCGGGAAGCAGCAGCAAGAGTCTACTCAACCGGACGATTGCTGAAGCTCTACGGATTGCTATTCCTGTCCGCATGCCTGCCCACGTTGGTACTGCTCGGTGTTGACGCTGAACTGAAGCCCATCTCTTACCTGGCCATTGGCTTCGCGATGTCACCCACATTGGTTTTCATTCTGCTCGTCGGCCGTACAAGTCGCCTGTACAAGGATACCTACCGGGAACTGGCAGAGCAGGCGGGTGTGGAGGTGCATCCAAAATGGAAACGGGTACCTATTCAGGAATGGCGCGAGTTTCTACGGCGAGCGGCTGGGTTAGAAGGCGGCTCTGTAATCACGCTCGCCATCTGGGCCTTACTCCTATCCATCGGCCTGAAAGCGCACTTCAACGCCTATCCATGGCAGCTTACGAAGGCCATGGGGGGCATGCCGCAGGCGGAGATGAAGTATGTGAAGGACCTGGTGGATGGAAAGGTCAAGGTTCCTCAGAAGTACATTGACGAGGTCAAGCGCGAGGAAATGAAGCGAACCGGAGGTGTGAAATGAAAGAAACCCGAAGGCTGGATGTCCTGGCAATCATCGGCGGGATACTGGGGATTACGCTATTCCTCATCAGTGCTTCCAAGATGGAAAGCGGGTGAGGGACGCCGACCAACTTCCCGGAGGCCCGTGCGGCCATCCTCAAGCAATTGCCCGAATCGGACATTAGAGCGGATATCGAAGCGATATTCCCCACGAGCGACGACCTCCAGGTCAAGCCGAATATCGCCCATCTCAAGCAGGCGGCGAA
>DASRZD010000167.1:0-5768 GCA_035686805.1 Armatimonadota bacterium | reverse complement strand
CAGCCTCTTCCGATGGAGGGGGCTGTCGCAGAACAAAGAGCTCATCGGCATCCAGAACTTCGCCCAGCTCGCGGGCGATCCGATCTTCTGGATGGCGCTGAAGCACAATTTCACCTTCCTGGTGGCAGGGATACTGATCACCCTCCCGCTGGCGCTTTTCTTCGGCTATGTCATCAGCCGCAAGGTCCGCGGCGCGAGTACATATCGGGCCGTGTTCCTTTTTCCCAACATCATCTCTATCGTCGCAGTAGCGGTGCTTTGGTCGTTCATCTACAACATGCAATTCGGCCTGCTGAATGCCTTGCTGAACGGCGTCGGCCTCGAGAGGTTTGCCACGGGATGGCTCGGCGAGCCGCGAACCGCCCTCCCGGCCGTGATCGCCACCGGCATCTGGTATCAGCTTGGGTTCTATATCGTGCTCTTCATCGCGGGCATCCAGAGCATCCCGCCGTCATTCTACGAGGCGGCTTCCATTGACGGCGCGAATCAGTTGCAGTCATTCCGCCACATCACTATTCCCCTGCTCTGGGAGATTCTGAAGCTCGCCCTGGTGTACATTGTCATCCAAACGATGAACGTCTTCGGCCTCGTGTGGGTCATGACCGAAGGCGGGCCGAGCAATCATACCGAGACCATGCTGACCTATCTTTATCGGAAGGCATTCGCCGAAAGCCTGTATGGCTACGGAACGGCATTGGGGGTAGTGGTCTTTATCCTGGTATTGGGCATCGCCCTGACCTCCATCCGAGCCATGAAGCGAGAGGTCGTGGAGTACTAATGCATGGAGTACTGGAGAAATGGAGTAACGGAGTAATGGGTTTCCGGAATTCCAATACTCCACTACTCCAGCACTCCATTACTCCACCTGAAGGATATACAGATGGGCACTAAGCCGAAAAGAACCAGATCATTGAAGGTCCTCCCAATCCAGGGCTTGCTGGTCATATACAGCATCATCGTCATCTACCCGATGGTCTGGCTGATCTCGTCCTCGCTGAAGACCTCCCTGGAGCTATTCACGAACCCCTGGCTGCCTACCAGGCATCCCCAATGGAGCAACTTCCTCGACGCCTGGTCGAAGGCAAGCATAGGCCGGTATTTCCTGAACAGCGTGTTCGTCACCGCTGTCTCCATGTTTCTCATCCTGCTCATCGGCTCGATGGCCGCCTATGCGCTCGCCCGGTTCGTCTTCAAGGGGCGCGACGTCATCCACACGGGATTCATCAGTGGGATGATGTTCCCCGTCTTCCTCGGCATTGTGCCGCTCTTCATGATGCTGGCGCGGCTGAATATGCTCGACAACTATTTCGGCCTCATCACCGTCTACGTCGCCTATTCGCTCTCGTTCACAGTCTTCATACTGACCGGCTTCTTCAAGACCCTGCCTCACGAGCTTGCCGAAGCCGGGCTCATTGACGGCTGCTCGCAGTTCACGGTGTTCTGGCGGATCATGCTCCCCCTTGCCAAGCCGGGCCTCATCGCCGCAGGGATATTCAACTTCTTCGGCATCTGGAATGAGTATCCGCTGGCGCTCGTGATCATCAACAGCACCGAGCTTCGCACATTGCCGCTTGGCATCGCAAACCTGGTGATGCAGCAGCAATACAAGACCGAATGGGGCGCGCTCTTCGCGAGTCTGGTGATCGTGATGATCCCCTCGCTCATCGTCTACCTCTTCTTCCAGCGCCAGATCACCGAAGGCCTGACCGCCGGCGCCCTCAAGGGGTAGGCAACACAGCCGTCAGACCAGTCCGATCTGTCCGACCTGTCTGACACGAGCCGTGCAACCATTTGCCTTTTCCCTTATTGCTTGATTGTTTCGTGCTTCGAGTTTCGGATTTCGGATTTCCCGCAACTGGCTATGCTGCTTTCCTCTCCACCGATCTCTTGAAGTTCTCCAAGTCCTCCTTCAGGTGCTCGTCGAACTTCCGGCCGACATAGACGGCTTCCGCAGCGTCTCCAATGATGCTTGCGGGCGGTTCGTACTCGAACCTCACGGTGATCTTCGTCTTGCCGTCCAGTGGCTCGAAGCGCACCTCACCCCAGTTTTCGAATCCCGATACGGACTTCCAGGCGATTAGCTTATTCTCCTCAAGCTGGGTGATCTCGGCGTCCCATTCCTGAACGATGCCGGCGACCGTTCCCCGCCAATGTGAACGGTTGCCGTCAAGCGTTTTCACTACCTGCACGTGCGACATGAATCGCGGCAGATTCTCCAGGTTGCGCCACTGATGGAACACCTGATGCACTGGTGCATCCACGACAATGGATTTCTCATGAACAGCCATGCGAATGCCTCCTCTCGTCAATCACATGAAATGAATACCGAATCCGGGGGCATTCCAAAACGCAGAGGCGAGGGGTTCACCGTTCACTGTTTACTGTTCACTCGGTTTGATGGTTATCACCGCCACTTCCGGCCTGCAGCAGAATCGGATCCTCGGCGCGCCGCCGCCTTCCATCCCAAGCCCTCGGTTCACGTAGAGATATCCGCCGTTCTCCGGCTTCGAAAGCCCAGCCGACTTCGCCCGTCCAACGCCTGAGAATGTGACCACCGGCCCAATCCCCGGAAGCCTCACCTGCCCGCCATGCGTATGCCCGGCGAGTATTAGGTCAACGGAGGATGGAGCATAGAGCGCCGCATCCGGCATGTGGCTGAGTAGAATGACATACGAATTCCGTGGATTCACATTCGCGAGCGCCGCGCCGGGATGTCTGAATGAATACCAGAAGATGCCGGCAAGCGACACCCTTCCCATCGGCGTCCGAACCACCGTGCTCCGATCGTCCAGTACTCTCACGTCCGTTCCTTCGAAGAACTCCCTTGCCTTCTCGCGTGGGTTCCAATTGCCGTGAACGGCATAAACCCCATACTTCGCGTGGAGTTCCTTCATGAACCGTTGGACATCAGCGGACTTCTCCAGCGAGTTGGTGTAGTCGCCCGTGAGGACTATCAGATCGGGGTCTTCCTCCTTCACGAGTCTCAGCGCCTTCTTCTCCCTGCGGCCGAACTTCTCCATGTGGAGGTCGGTCAGGTGGACGATCTTAATCGGGCCTTTCACCTTGGGGCTTTCGAGGTCAATGCGCGTCACCTCGATTTGGTTCGGCTCGATCCGCGAGGCATAGATGCCGATTGCCATCAGCCCGAGCGGAATGGCCAGCAATATCGTCGCCGACAAGAATGTGGGTGCATGCTGCCTTTCGCCTTTCCTCTTCAGGGCGAGCATCAGCAGGGCATACATACCGGTCACGATGAGGGGAAACGTGAAGCAGATATCATGGAAGACGAGCGCCATCAACTGCCACAGGCTCGGGCTCGGTATGGCATGGTATCGGCGGAGGAACCACCACCCGGTCACCGCAAATCCCAGGATTAGTGACCAGAAAAAGCCGGCGTACGTTCGCCTTGCCGACGCCCCCGCCGAGAGCTTGTTCGACACCCACGCCGAGGCGAGGAGAGCAGCCAACAAAACTACAAACAGCATCCGTTACTTTCCAGCAAATATGATCGCCTTCTTGTCCTCATAGAGTACCCGCCAATGGGGGTCGCATCTAAGGACAACTGCAAGCGCCTTGTCTCTCGGCCACAACACGACATCCGGGTTCTGCCTCCGAAGCTCCTTATCCCAATCGGGGGTCAGCCTCTGCAGGCTCTTCAGATCGCGGCTCATGTGCGCACGATGCACGTCCGCCCGACCGTCAATCGAGACGAGGTATTTCGGATACAGGTGGAAGATCAGATATCCACCCCAATTGTAGTTATTCAGCAGTCTGCCCTGTCCCAACTTCGGATGCTCTACCAGGTACTGGCACGCCTCCCGGGGGAATACGGCCTCGACGCAATGCGCCTCATCATTGACCCTTGGCAGCCTCATCCAAACCAGCGCCGGCAGAATCAAGAGCGCCAGGATGTTGATCGCCAGGCTCTCATTCTTTCCCGAATCAGGCTGAGGCTGTTTCCTAAGTCGCTCCATTGCGGAACGCGCCTGAGTCGCCAGGATCGGGGCGGCGATTATGCCAAGGAGCGGCATATGCCGCGCGCTGTGGAGCGAGAAATGGACCATCAAACCGAGGAGTATCCACTCAGAGGCACGCAGCGGTTTCCGGCCAAGGTAAAGCAGCGCTCCTATTGCCATCAGCAGCAGCTCGAAGGGGAAGCTCTCGATATTCCAGAAATCCGGGCTTTGGAACTCGATAACGAAGCCCGCCGGGATCTGCCCGTTGAAGTAGCTGAGAGGATAAACCAGCCTCTCGATCGGTGAAGGCCCCGCCAGAACCGCCAGCAGTGACAGCACGCAGACCAGGGCCATCCGCCCTGCTTCCCTTGCTTGTCCCTTGCGAATGGACCGGATTCCGGCGTCAATGAGAGTGATCGCCATCACCCCGTACCCCAGAATCCAAGCCCCATGGAGGTTCGACCAAAGCCAGAACATCGGGACCGTCAGCCAGAGACTCCGCGAATTCGGCTTTCGGAGGATGAACAGCAGCCCGAGGAGCAGCAGGTAGGTGAAGAGTTGTGGCCGGGGACTCCAGAGCTGCCAGCCTGCGATCCCGCAAAGGGCGGTGATCATTAGTGCGAGCGGCCCATATTCCATCTGCCGCCTCACAAGCAGGTACAGGCCCGCCATCAATGCGCACAGCAGCACGGACTCCATCAGCATCAGGCCGATAAACCCGAAGTGCGCGAAGATGCCGTAGAAGATCACATCCGAGAGCCATTCATGGGCCGTCCAGGGCTGCCCGTGAGCAGTGAACGAGAAGGGGTCGGTCGTCGGCACAGAACGATTAGTGCATATCAGCTCCCCGGTCTTGAGGTGCCACCAAATATCCGGATCTTGGATCTTCCCCCTCATCGGCAGGACGAACCCAAATCCAACCACCACCCACGCAATAAGGCAATGCCGAAGTCTCAGTTTCGTCCCCCGGATGGCGAGCGCGGGTTTTGTCGGTTTGCCGGACATCGCATGGCCTCCATCAGCTTTGTGTCATTATACCGGCAGGGATTCGCCCGCGCAAGCACAGGGGAACCAAGACAGGGGAACCCTGGCACGTTTGACCGTGGAGGCACCCCGTGGTATAATTCCCCATTAACCTGGCAGACGATCGAGGCTATCTCATTGGACTTGCTTGGCAAAAGGGGAGACCGTTCCGGCATGCTAATCGTCCTTTCCGGCCCTTCGGGGGTGGGGAAGGATACGCTGCTTCGGCGGCTGGAGGAGGTCTGCCCGAGGATCCAGCGATGCGTGACCTACACGACTCGCGCCCCTCGTCCCGGCGAAGTCCCCGGCGTAGACTACAACTTCATCAGCGTCGAAGAGTTCAAGCGAATGATCGGGGCCGGCGAGTTTCTCGAGCACGCCCAAGTCCACCGTGACCTCTATGGTTCGCCCCTGTCATCGGTCGCCGAGATTCGGGAAGACGGGAACGACGCCATCCTGAAGATTGACGTCCAGGGCGGGCTGGCGGTCAAGCAGAAGGTCCCCGATGCCATAATGATATTTGTTGCACCTCCATCAGTGGAGGAACTGGAGCGCCGGCTGAGGGCGCGCTATACCGACTCCGAGGAGGCGATGATCAAGCGCCTTCAGGACGCCCGCAAAGAGATCGAGCAGATACCGATGTACGATTACCTGGTCGTAAATGACGATGTCGAATCGGCGGTTGATAAGCTTCGATGCATCGTGACTGCGGAGCGAGCGAGAATTCGCTGAGATGGACACTCTCTCGAACAAAACAATCATCCTTGGCATAACGGGCGGAATCGCCGC
>DASRZD010000166.1:0-4717 GCA_035686805.1 Armatimonadota bacterium | reverse complement strand
GTTCAGGGAAGCACCTACCGCGATCTCCGCGAGTGGAGCGCCGAGTTCGTTTCATCGCTCGATCTTCCCGGCAATGCCATCGGCGGAGTATCCGTCGGCGAGCCGAAGCCTGCCATGAGGGAGGCCGTCGAATGGACGGCTCCGTTGCTGCCGGAAGATAAGCCTCGCTACTTGATGGGCGTCGGAACCCCGGTTGACATCATTGATTTTGTCATGCTGGGGATTGATATGTTCGATTGCGTGCTCCCGACCAGGCTGGGCCGAAACGGCTCGATGTATACCACCTACGGGCGAATAAACATCAAGAATGCCAGGTTTATTGACGATTTTTCGCCCATGGATCCTGAGTGCGACTGCCTGGTCTGCCGAAACTATAGTAGTGCCTACATTCGGCACCTCTACAAATCGGAGGAGATTCTGGCCTCCAGATTGGCGACTTACCATAACCTGGCCTTCTACCAGCGAGTGATCAGGGGGATCAGGGAAGCCATCGCAGCGGACCGGCTGGCGGAGTACCGCCGGGAGTTCCTCTCGAAGTACTCGGTCGGCACCGAATTGAAGCAGGAGTCAGTTAGATGAGTCAGATTGCGCTGAAGGATGTGAGGAAACATCCTAAAGTCAAAACATATATCAAAAAAGCAAACGAGCAGATGGATGCCATCGGATACACCGAGCACGGCTTCAGGCACGCGGGGATCGTCGCCGGAGTCGCCCGGGGCATTCTCAGCCGCCTGAACCTCGGCGAGCGCGAATCCGATCTCGCGGCGATAGCCGGTTACCTGCACGACATCGGCAACGTAATCAACCGCAACAACCACTGCGAGACCGGCGCAATCCTGGCCCACTCCATCCTGACCTCCATGGACATGGATGCGGACGAGGTTGCCACCATCATGGGGGCGATCGGCAATCACGAGGAGGAGAGCGGTTTCCCAATCAATCCGATTGCTGCGGCGGTCATAATCGCCGACAAGTCCGACGTTCACACTTCCAGGGTGCAAAACCCCCATTTCATGACTTTCGACATCCATGACCGCGTGAACCACGCGGTGCAGAAGTCATATCTGCGGGTCGAACCCGAGGAGAAGGTCATCAGCCTGGAGTTGACGGTCAACACGGACTCGGCCAGCGTTATGGAGTATTTCGAGATATTCCTCCTGCGCATGGTGATGTGCAGGCGCGCCGCCGATCGCCTGGACTGCAAGTTCAAGCTTGTGATCAATGACGTAGACCTTTGAGGTCCGACACGTCCGACATGTCCGACAAGTCCGACCGTGTATTTCGTTTGACAAGACTGAGCGCGTGCAGTATAATGCCAGTTGCTGTGCGGCAGGTTCCGGGACTTAACCGGCCCGCCGCCGCAGGCTTTTTAAGGGAGGAAACCCGACATTGTCGAGATATCAGCAGATATTCGTTCTAATCCTCGCTTTGGTGATCGGATCGGTCGCCGTCATTGCGACAAAGCCGATCAAGAAAGGCTTAGACCTTGCCGGAGGCGTCAGGGTCGTGCTTAAGGCAGAAACGGACAAGCTGCCTGAAGGGCAGAAATGGTCGAATGATCACCTGAATAGCATTATCCGCATCATGCGGACCCGTATAGACTCCATGGGGGTATCCGAGCCCCTCATTCAGCCCAAGGGTGATGACCAGATCGTCATCGAGCTCCCGGATATCAAGAATAAGGACGAAGCGATCGGCATGCTTCAGTCCACGGCTCGGATGGAGTTCCGGCATCTGTGGGACGTGCACTTTGCCGACTCCACGAAATACCGGCCCATGGCCGCCAGATACGCGATGGAAATCAGCTCGGATGAGAAGGGCGACCATTACACCTTCATCGATGCCAATGGGAAGACCGTTCCCAATTCCCAGATCATCGCCGATTCCCGGCTGATACTCACCGGTGACGATCTGAAGCCGGTTTCTGCAGCGCAGAAGGACCCTCAGAACTACCAGTCGGTCGTCGCAATGGAGTTCACAGCCAAGGGCAAGCAGAAGTTCGCCGATTTCACCAGACGGAATGTCGGCGAGATCCTCGCCATCGTCCTGGATGGTAATATCCTGAGCGCTCCCCATATCAATGAGCCGATCCTGGATGGTAGGGCCGTCATCAAGGGCCGCTTCACTACCGAAGAAGCTCAGAGGCTGGCTGAGTTCATCAACGCTGGTGCGCTCCCTGTGCCTCTAAAGATAATCCAGTTTCAATCCGTGGAAGCCACACTGGGTCAGGCCTCAGTGGGCAAGAGCATCACGGCCGGCATCGGCGGTCTGGCTGCAGTCATTCTCTTCATGATGCTGTACTATCTCATGCCGGGTATCATCGCTGACGTCGCCCTCGGCATTTACGCCGTCCTTACGCTCGCGGCATTCAAGTTGCTTGGGGTCACCATGACCCTCCCGGGCATTGCCGCGTTTATCCTGTCAATCGGCATGGCGGTTGATGCGAACATCCTCATATTCGAGCGATTGAAGGAGGAATTGCGCACCGGCAAGACTCTCCGAGCGGCGATTGACACAGGGTTCGCCCGGGCGTTCACATCAATCTTCGACTCCAACATGTGTACGCTCATTACGTGCGCAATCCTGTACAACTTCGGCACAGGGCCGATCAAGGGGTTTGCAGTAGTCCTGGGTCTAGGTGTCATCATCAGCATGTTCACCGCAATCACGGCTACCAGGACCATCCTGCACCTGATAGTGAATGCCGGCTTTGCCCAGAACCCGAGGCTCTATGGTCTGGGCAGGCAGTGGGTTACAGGCAAGTCCGGAAGCCAGGTAGACGTTGTCAAGAGAATGTACGTCTGGTTTGCCCTCAGCGCGATCATCATCCTTCCTGGCCTCTACTTCTGGCTCGGTGCGCACGGATTGAAAGGCGGCATTGACTTCACCGGTGGAAGCCTTACTCAGGTGGAGTTCAAGCAACCAGTGACCAGTACAGGTGAGATTGACGGCATCCTCGCGAGGGCTGGCCTTGTGGGCAGCTCGGTCCAGAGATCGAAGGATGATCCCAGGGTGGTCTTCATCCGCACGTCAAATCTCTCCGACAGCCAGTACGCCGAGGTTAAGGACGGTCTTACAAAGATCGGCGGCACCTCGCAGGACGCCGAGCGAGTCGGCCCAACCATCAGCAAGGAGCTGACAACCAATGCCGTCAAGGCGGTCATCTTCTCCGCCATTTTGATAGTCCTGTACCTGTCCGTCCGATTTGCCATCGGCGGACTGGCGAACGGTTTCAGGTTTGGAATGTGCGCCATTATCGCGACCTTTCACGATGTCGCGGTCATCGTAGGCATCTTCGCCATATTCGGATACTTCCTCGGTTGGGAGATTGACAGCTTGTTCGTGACGGCGCTGCTTACAGTCATCGGTTTCTCGACCCACGATACCATCGTCATCTTCGACCGAATCAGGGAGAACCTGCGTCACAGGGTGAAGGGCGACTCCTTCGACGCCCTGGTGAACAAGAGCATACTCCAGTCCTTCGCAAGGTCAATCAACACGTCCTTGACCGTTGTGTTGACCCTGGTGGCGCTCCTGATATTCGGCGCGGCCAACATCCAGCACTTCATCGTGGCGTTGCTGATCGGTGTTGTTACCGGAACGTACTCGTCCATATTCAACGCCTCTCAGCTTCTGGTGCTGTGGCAGCGACTCGTGGAGAAGCCTGCGGCAGGCAGGGTTGCCGAGCCTAAGCTTCGAGAGCTCAAGCCGCTCGTCGAGACTGAGACCTCGAACGGTGTCAGGGAGGATGCAGAGGCTGTGGCCGCCGCGAAGCGGACTTCTTCGACAGCCGCAAAGGCAAAAGCAAAGAGACGAAAGAAACGGTTCTAGATTCCGGTTTCTTACCAAGGCCCGTCCCAATCGTTGGGGCGGGCCTTTTTTGTTTAGAGGGACACATAGACTGAATAGCGAACCGTTAACTAGGTACGATTCATAAAAACCAGTTTCCTTGTGTCCTCATGACAGACTGCAATCAGAAAACCTGGAATATGCGGACGACCGATCCAGTAGCGGAGAGCGAACTCCTTCTCGGCAAACTTCCTGTCTCGCCCATCCTCGGCCGGATCCTTCTCAATCGAGGCCTCTCCACCCGAGAGGAAATAGATCGCTTCCTGGATTCTCCGCTGCAGCACCTCCACGATCCCTACCTGCTCGACGGCATGAAGAAAGCCGTCGCACGGACGAGGCTGGCTCTCGACTGCCATGAGAAGATCATGGTCCACGGCGACTATGACGTGGATGGAGTCACCGGAACCGCCCTGCTTATGAGGATCTTTCGAATTCTAAAGGCTGACGTGCGCTCATACCTTCCTCACCGGCAGCGCGATGGCTACGGCATGAGCAAGCAGGCCGTGGATGCCGCGAAGAGAGACGGCGTCACGCTCATCATCACGGTGGACTGCGGCTCATGCGCGAACGAGGAGATCGAGCATGCTGTGAGCCTGGGTATCGAGGTCATCGTGACGGATCATCATGAAGTCGGCCCGACCCTCCCACCTGCATACTGCATCGTCAATCCCATAAAGCCCGGGTGCTCCTATCCGTTCAAGGGATTGGCGGGAGTGGGGGTGGCATTCAAGTTTGCGGAAGCGCTCATTAAGGAGTGCGGCTACGATGTCATGGCCTTCAGGCAGAGGTTCTGCGATCTGGCGGCAATCGGCACTGTGGGCGACATCGTGCCCCTCCTCGATGAAAACCGAATCCTGGTCAAATACGG
>DASRZD010000165.1:0-2005 GCA_035686805.1 Armatimonadota bacterium | reverse complement strand
CAGTTTTTCCGAGCTGTGACCGGCAGGTCTATCAGCGAAGACCCGCTTCGAGTGGCTATAGAGGCATTTCGTAAGGTTGGGGCGAACCTCACGCCCCAGTTCGCCATCGCCAATACAGACGACTATCATTACTTCCGCACTGCTCCACCGCCGCCCATCTCGCCTGAGGACGTATGTGACGAGATCGAGCGCCTGCCGGAGGTCGAGACTCTCGAGAGGGATTTCGATATCGAGGCCGCAACTGAAAGGTATATCGCGCCCATACTGGCTTTCCAAGAGGTCGCTCGGTATGACATCCTCCGCATCTCCAGCTTCGGCCATCCGGGCTTCATGGGCTCATACGGGAAGTGGGGATATGAGGGATTCCTGTCTGCAATTGCGCTGTACCCGGGTCATATCGGGCGCTGGTTTCAGTATACCGGAGAGTGCGCGAGACTCCAGAACCTGGCGGTCGTCGAGGCGATTCGGAAGCATTCCCTCGCGCCGTTCGTCTACAATGGCGATGACATTTGCTACAACCAGGGGCCGATGTGCTCGGTCGAGGTTCTGCGCGAGTCTTACTTCCCCGCGCTCTTGGACTCCATCCGACCCCTTCACGAGGCCGACATTCGCATCATCTGGCACTCGGATGGGAATATCCTGCCGATACTGGACGACCTCCTCAATGCCGGGATGTGGGGATTCCAGGGATTCCAAGAGGAGACCGGCCCGACGCTGGAGATCATGGCATCCCAGCGTACGATTTGGGGAACGCGGCCTATCCTGATAGGGAGCGTGTCGGTCACGAGGACAATGCCCTTTGCGACTGCGGATGACGTTCGGGCGGACGTTGATCGGTGCTTCGAGACTTGTCCTGGAGGCGGATTCGTGCTGGCAACCTCCAGTTCCTTCGGCCCGGAGGTCCCGGTGGAGAATATACTCGCGCTCTACGAGCGGGCTCAGACCCGCGGCATGAGGTAGCAGTAGGCGGTGTAACGGTACTCGCTCCAGGCCTGGTCGGCGAGGGGGTGGCCGGGGAACAATGGGATGTTCCTCGGGACGAACTCGATCTTCACCTTGATGGACGACCGGCCCTCGGTGAGACTGCGTGGGAGCATGAACTCGTCATCCCGCCAGCGGCGGTTCGAGGTCTGGACGTTGTGCAGAGTCTCGCCAACTTCGCTCTTCGGATTGCTGTAGACGCAGGTGTTCGAGCCGGCGGTGTACCATGAACCCACTTCGTGCCAGGGGGCATCAGGGCGATCATCCGCGACTGAGACATTCGCACACTGGTTTGGGAAACTGTAATCCAGCTTGCGGCGAAGAAGGACGCCCAGGTTCTTCGGATCGAGCTTCAAGGCGAAAATCGTCGTGCCGGTCATGAACCGGCCGGTGTCCGTTGACTCGGGATAGACCTCCTTGCCCTCATGATGATCCACTCCCCACTCATACCGCGAGCTGAGCGTCTGGACCGGCGAGGCGGTCGGCGAATGATAGTCATGCTTCGCCTCATCGGCAGAATCACCGACGTGGAAGGCGTCGGTCTGAATCAAACACGGCTGATGGAGGCCATACCAGTAGGTTACCGATTGATAGTGTTCGGTGGACTGATCCACGCCGCCATGCTCGAGCTGGATGCGGGCGTTCTTTCCGAAGGGCATTAGATCGGCGAGAAGAAACCGGTAGGCTGACTCGATCTTGTCCTCCTCGGACTGCGCCTCCTTCTCAGAGCGGCAGCCGACGGGATGGCCGGCGAATGGGAGCGTCATCGTTCGGCCGCCCCAATAATCGCCGCCCCCGCCCCATTCCTCAGTGCCCGTTCCCTGGGCCTGGGGGGTATTGCTGTCATCGAAGAAGAAGCGCGGGTCGCCCTCCAGAGTCCCGAGGTAGGCGCGGTCCGAGAAGATGAACGATGTGCCCACGAAGTGCCCGCACCAGTCGCCGCCGCCCTCGACCTTGGTCGTGTCGAGGAGCACCAGGTCCTTGCCTGGAATGGGCTCACCGTGATCCACATAGGTCGCATGGA
>DASRZD010000164.1:0-4112 GCA_035686805.1 Armatimonadota bacterium | reverse complement strand
CGCATACAACAAGTTGAAGGCCTACCTCGGCATCGAGGGCGGGGAGACCCGTGTCTACGACACGATGCAGCAGCTTGCCCTCCCCGAGCCGCCGATTCTCGACCGATTCCACGTTGACGCGATTGACCTGCTGAACACCCTCGGCCGGTTCCCGGAGGAGTGGGAGGATTGGACGCTCCCAGATGGTTCGCCCGCAAAGGTCCCGGTCAGCTTTAATCCGGTTAGGCGCAATGACGGTCTGGTCCTCTTCGACGCAAAGGGGAATGCGATCCAGCGCATGCCTGATGGCTGCCTCTACTTCGAGCCGTGCTACTGGCCGTTGGCGGAGGCCGAAACTTTTTCCGACGTAGACCGTTTATTTGATTGTAAGCCCATGCATCCGGCGGAACTGGCGGTCATGCGGGATCGGGCCAAGTGGCTCTATGAGAACACCGACTATGCGATCATGTACGGCTTCGGCGGCAACATCCTGGAGGGCGGGCAGAACGCCTTCGGGTGGGAGCGGTTCATGACCGAGGTTGCGCTCAATACCGAGTTGATTGAGTATGCGCTGGATAAGATGGTCGAGGTCTACATGGAGAACCTCCGGGTCGCGCTCGATATGCTGGGCGAGTACATCCAGCTCATCCAGATGGGCGATGATCTGGGAACTCAAACCGCCACCATGCTCTCCCCCACCCTCTATCGGCGCGTAGTGAAGCCCAGGCACGCAAAGCAGTACCAATTCATCCGCGAGAACTCGAACGTCCACGTCTTCCTCCATGCGTGCGGGTCGTGCTATGACATCATGGGCGACCTGGTGGATGAGGGAGTCGAGGTGCTGAACCCGGTTCAGACTTCGGCGGCTGGGATGGACCCTCGGCGGCTGAAGAAGGAGTCCGGCGACAAGCTGACGTTCTGGGGCGGCGGGTGTGATACCCAATTCGTCCTGCCGAATGCGAGCCCCGAGGAAATCGAGCGGCATGTGAGGGAGCGGATCGAGATCTTCGCTCCCGGCGGCGGGTTTGTGTTCAACCAGATCCACAACGTCCAGGCGAACGTCCCGCCGGAGAATGTGGTCGCCTGCTATGATGCGGCGTGGAAGTACGGGGAGTATAATGCGTAAGGAGTAATCCGTAAGGGTAGTCCGGTTACGCATTACTCGTTACTCGTTAGACAATGCGTGAGAGGAGGCAGTGCTATGTCTCGATTCGAACGCTGGATTTACGTTGTGCTCGCAGTGGTTGTCCTCGTCTGGCCGGGGGTGAGGAGGCAGTTCTTTCTTCAAATCCGGCAGATCACCCATACTACCGATGTTCGAGTCGGCGCCTGGCCGAAGTTCTCCACGATCTACGAGTATGCCCTGCCCGTGCCGGCGAACAAACTGAAGCGGGTGGCTGCAAAGCATAAAGAATGGGAGGGGCTTGCGGAACTCCTTAATACCCAGGGCAGGTACGGCGACAGGCCCGATACTGCGGCGGTTGCAGGAGCATTTGACAAAGCTCTTGCCGCCAATCCGGACTCCAGAGTTGTCCATGCCCGTTCCTATGCACAGCACATGAGGCATGTGGATTTCTACCGCTCTGAGGAACGGGCAGTGCAGGAAAAGAGACTCGGCAGCAAACTCGGACCTTATCCCGCCGGCATCTCGGAGAAGCAGGCTCAGCCTGCACTCGATTGGGTATTTGCGGGGCAGAAGCTCGACCCTCAGAACTCGCTGTATGACTATGGGCTTGCCATCATCTATATCGGCATGTGGAAGGATGATCTGGCCGTCGCATCACTGAATCGGGGTTGGAGGAAACCGGAATACAACACATATCGGAAAGAGGCGTCCCTCAGTGTCAGGCAGCTTCTGATGGAAGCCGGCGTTCCGAGCTTGGAAGCGACTCTGAATCCGGTCAGCTCCTTCAGCCAGCTTGCCCGGATGCGGCGACTGGCACAGAACCTGGGAGTGATCGCTCGGAAAGCCGAGTCTAACGGCGATTGGAAGCGAGGCTGGGAGCTTCGGATGGCGGCATTCAGGATGGGGAATCAGCTTATCAGCGGGGGGCAAGATTATGTTGTCCCTCTGGTAGGGCTGGCTGTTCAGAGCATAGCAATCGGCAATTTGCCTAGAACGGCGGATCAGGCAAAGCAGTTGGCGCGAACCGTCAAGAATCCCGTGGCTCAGGAAAGGGTCAGAGTTCAGATCGTCCGCGACTACGCCGCCAAGCATCAACTGGGTGCTGAGGGCGAATGGGTTGTCGCGCAATACATGGCCGGGCAGGAGTTCCGCCGCTTGTACCGCGAGATGGTGGAGAAGGACAGCGGCCGTTACTATGCTTTTCTGGGGTCAATGCTGATGTGGTACGGGACTGCCTCCCTCTTGGTGGTATTGCTCGTCGTGCTGGCGACCCTCGGGATCCTGAGCGTGCCCCGAACGATCAGGACGGCGCAGAGCGATCGCTTTGCGAAGATCATCGGCGTGGCGGGTGCGGGAGTCATTGTCTTGGGTTTCTTTGGGATTAGTTGCTATGCACTGCGCGATTGGTCCAACAATCCGACGCCCATCCCCGCATGGCTGACCTGGACAAGCATCGCACTGCTGCCGGCATTGATCATCATCTTCGGGCTCATACGCCGAAGCCTCTCATCCATCCGAACCTCGGCTCGGTATGCGCTGCCGGTGATCGCCATAGCCTACGTCGTGCTCTCAGGATACCTGGCAATCGAGAGAAGCGCCCTGGAAAGGCGCGCCCTTCAATCAGGCCTTGAGCCCAAGCAGATCGAGATACTGAAGAAGACGGGTTTCAGGAAGTGATGGCTGCCATGGAAAAAAGTGCTGCCAGGCGTGGGCTGATAATTGTGGGGATTGCGCTGATCCTTGTTGTGGGGCTGGTCGGTATTGTGCCCCGTGTGCGGGAGAACGCACGTCAAGAACAATGTGTAGCCAATCTGCAGAGACTAGCAGAAGCTATCAAGATGTACGAAGACGACTACGATGCCATTATGCCTTGGTCGGGCGGATGGGGCGGAATGTGTTGGCCAGTCAATTGGCTGGACTTGATGGATCCTTATTTCAAACAGACTCTCCGATATGGCTGGCGCATGACCCCGGATGAATGGGATGCCCTCTATAGCTGTCCGAGCGCGCCCAAAGCCGTCCGAACTTCCCGGCCTCGAAGGACTTACGGGTACAATAGGTATCTGGGGAAACTCATGCATGCCAGGGACCCGCTCACCGTCGTCCCACCAAAGGTAAAGTATCCAGAGACAACCATTAGAATCACGGAGACCGTCTGCCCTCACCCAAATGCCAAAAAGGGCTCGGTTGAAAGCCGATTTGAGGGCACGTTCGCCCCAGTGCCGGATTGGAAGGCGGCGGGGTTGAGTGGGCCGTTGTGTGCGCCAGGCTGGCATGATGGGAAGAACAATGTTCTTTGGGTTGATGGGCATGTAAGCACCATGACCAAGGAAGAGGTCATGCTCACGGACAGCAATCCCGATCCCAACGTCTGGGCGAGGCTCGCGCCGAAACCCGTGTCAGCAGAATAGGGGATGAGGCTTGAACAGACGTGCAACTATGCGCGACGCAGTGATCGTAGTTCTTGGGCTGGCACTTTTGCCGGTGCTTGGTCATTTCTACGCCTGCGCCCGAGAGAAGGCTCAACAGCGAGAGTGCATGGCCAACCTGCGGATGATCGGCCAGGCAATCCAATTGTACGAAACGGACTATGAGGCCATTATGCCTTGGGGATCGGGCGGCAGCGCCTCGTTGCCTTCCAGCAACTGGCTGGACTTGCTTGATCCATATATACATTTGACCGTGCATATGCGATACTCGCACGGCAAAATGGAGGGGATGAGGCTGATGCGATGGAACGCGTCGCAGACTGCCCAAGTGCACCCAATGAATACCCCCCCTGGGACGCCAAGCGGCCGAAAACGTATGGGTACAATCGGTATCTAGGAAAGATGAAACGAGCCCGGAATCCCCTTATCGTCCAGCCGGTGAAGGTCGAGTATCCAGCCGCGACACTCAGAATGACGGAGACTTGTCGTCCTGAGCCCAATACATACCTTGACGTACTTGACAGCCGGATTGAGGGCACCTTTGCCCCAGTGCCGGATTGGAAGGCGGCGGGGTTGAG